>DASYVG010000339.1:0-3103 GCA_035937255.1 Chthoniobacterales bacterium
CAAGCAGATCACGCTCCTGAAACGTCAGCCAAAACGCGAACCGGCGGCACAGGAATAAGACGCGTGTAACGGCCGGAGGCGCGAAGCGCTGTAGCGACGGCGCTCTGTCGCCGTAACGACGTGGCTAGAATCGAATGTTTACGATTTCCCCCTGATACGGCCACTGCTCCGGCTCAACACACAAACCAGCGCGCACGGGATTCATGCGCACGTATTCCCACTCCTGCGCGTAGCTCTCGCTATTGCGCAGCAAGTGATCAAAAAATCCTTCCTGCCAATGCGGTTTGTGAAAACCAATCCGCAGCAGCTCCTTCCCGAGCACGCTGCGCAACGACTGCACCCATCTCGAGAGCGTTATGCCCTCCGCCGGGAACGCGACGAACAAGTGCACATGGTCCGGCATCAAGACATATCGTCCGACGGCCACGTCGTACTGCTCATGCGCTCGCAAACAGAAGGCGCGAAATGCTTCGTGAATCTCTCCTCGGACGAGCATCGGCAGGCGGCGCGACGTATTGAACGTGACGAAATAGAACGGGCGCAGGGAAGAAAAGAGACGATCGAGGCGCAACGGACGACGGAAGAACGAATCTTTGCGGGGATCTTCGATCATCGCCGAAGTGCTAAAATTGCTGTGGTTTCGTGGCGCGCGTGATACGGCGACAGAGCGCCGTCGCTACAGCGCGCTTCCTGTAACGACGTCGACCTGTCGCTGTTCTTCC
Source organism: Chthoniobacterales bacterium (assembly GCA_035937255.1). Taxonomy (GTDB): domain Bacteria; phylum Verrucomicrobiota; class Verrucomicrobiia; order Chthoniobacterales; family UBA10450; genus JACCXL01. The sequence continues at coordinate 723 of DASYVG010000339.1, forward strand.
ACGCGTTAGAAACGGAACACTACTTTCCCGCCGCGCTCGTTCCGCGCCGCATGTGCGACCGCCGCGGCTGCCTCACCTAACGAGTATTCCTGCTCCACTTTTGTGCGCAGCAATCCGCGCTTCGCCATGGCAAATAGCGGCGCAAACGTCTGCTCGCGTTCTGCGGACGTGGCAGCCTCATACCACTTCGTGACCCAGAAGCCGCGAAAGATGAGATTTTTGAAAATGAGCAGCCCGTTCGGAATGCGCAGGGGCTGCAAACTCATCGCACCGTAAGTCACCATCGTTGCGTCCGACGCGAGGCAGCTCGCGACGCGCAGGGCGTTCTCGCCGCCAACGGCGTTGAGCGCCAGGCGAACCGGCGCGCCCTTCGTGCGCTCCTTCACCTCGTCGCGGAGCCTTTCGTGATCCAGAAGTACGAGGTTCGCACCGTCGTTTTTCAACTCGTCGATTAGTTCGGACCGCCTAACGACATTGATGCTTTTCCACCCGAGCTCCCGCGCGATTTGGATGGCGGCGCGGCCAGCGGCCGAGTTTGCCGCGTTTTGGATGAACCAGTCGCCGGGCTTCAGCGCGACGAAATCGTGCAGCATGCGCCACGCGGTGATCGGATTTACCTTCAACATCGCCGCCTGAACCGGCTCGATTTCCGCCGGCACAACCACCAGCCGGTCCGCCGGCACGACGCAAGCTTCGCGCCAGGTGCCGACGTTATGGGGAACGATCACGTGATCGCCGATATGCACGGTCGAGACGCCAGCGCCCAATTCCGCGACGATGCCTGCTCCCTCCATGCCGGGAGTCGCGGGCAATGGTGGGCGGACTGGATATTTGCCCTCGATCGCGTTCAAGTCGGCCGGATTGAGCGGGGCGGCCAGCATCTCGACCAGCGCTTCGCCCGGGCCTGCGACGGGGCGCGGCTGCTCGACGACGCGCAAAACCTCGGAGGGAATTCCGTGCGTTTCATAAACCGCGGCCTTAATTGTGCGGGCCATCCATGTCCTCCGTGATTCAACCTATCCCCGACGTTGTCACCGGCAATCTGCAAAAAGGGGCTCGCGTAGCGCTGGTCGGCATGGTGATCAATGTCTTCGTGGCGGCGGCGAAAATCGTCGCCGGTTTGCTCGGGAATTCATACGTTCTGATTGCGGATGGAATCGAATCGGCGCTCGACGTCGCCGGATCAGTTGTGATTTGGGGTGGCCTGAAAGTAGCAGCGCTTCCGCCGGACGAAACTCACCCTTACGGCCACGGAAAAGCGGAGCCAGTCGCGTCCGCGCTCGTCTCCTTTGGCGTGCTGGCGGCGGCTGTCGGGTTGGCGATTCAGAGTCTGCGCGAAATCTTTCTGCCCCATCACGCTCCCGCACCGTTCACGCTTGCAGTGCTCGTAGGCGTTATAATTCTAAAGGAGGTGCTCTATCGCTTTGTCATGCGCGTAGGGCGAAACGTCGCGAGCACTGCCGTGCAAACGGACGCCTGGCATCATCGCGCTGATGCTTTGACTTCGAGCGCTGCCTTCCTGGGCATCTCCATCGCGCTGCTGGGCGGGAAAGGGTGGGAGAGCGCGGATGATTGGGCCGCTCTCTTTGCCTGTGCGATTATCGCGGCCAACGGCTTTCGCCTTCTGTTCCCGGCCTTGCTCGAAATCATGGATACGGCGCCCGGCGGTGACATCACGGCGAAAATCCGCACCGCGGCGGCTTCGGCTGCAGGAGTCGTGGAAGTCGAGAAGTGTCTCGTGCGAAAAATGGGCCTACGTTTCTACGTAGATCTCCACGTGGGCGTCGACGGGAGAATTTCCGTGCGCGATGGCCATTATATCGCGCACCAGGTTAAAAGTGTGATTCAGAACACCGACTCGCGTATCGCGGACGTGTTAGTTCATATCGAGCCCGCGCGCTGACTGGCTGCCTCTTTTGGAATGCTGGCGACTGCGTTGCTGATTGAAGTCGTGAGGGCCTGGCGCGCCAGATCGATTTGACCTCGGAAGCGGAGCAGGCGTCCAATTGCCGCTGGCTCGTGGATCACATGCAGAACGAGCCGCATGGCGACGGTCCTCTGTTTCTCTATGTCGAACAGTACTCGTGCGGGAGCGGGAAATGGAAAATCGGCCGTGTCGCTGATTGCGCGCATCGCAAGCATCGGCAGGCCTGCCTGCGCACACGCTCGGGCGATTCCTTCCGTCTCCATGTCGACCGCAAGCGCCCTCGTGCTGCGGGCTAGCCGCGCGCGCGCGTCGCGTGATTCGACGATCTGAGGAGAGGAGATCAGTTTGCCTACGCGGATCGTCGTTTGCGATCCAATGTTAGCGCCTGGGATCAACGCAGCGGTCGAGACGTTACTGCCAATTACGACATCGCCCACGCGCAGTTCGGGATCGA
>DASYVG010000340.1:0-1963 GCA_035937255.1 Chthoniobacterales bacterium
TTGAGCGCCATTTCACATCAGCACGAGGGCTTGCAGATCCTCCCGCGGTTCGTCGAAGCTACAGCTTCCGAGCGAGGTTACCAGCGTGCGGCGCGCCTTGATCTGCGGAGTCGAGATGACCCATTCACGCCAGCGAAAGGAATGGTCGTCGAAGGAAAACGATTCGGCGCGCTCGTCCTGCAACATCGTCGCTGCCTGTGAGACATCCCAGTCGTGCTCGGCGGCGAGAACTCCCGCGCCCAAAACATTGAGGAAACCATGCATCTTGGTCTGGACGCTGGGATGAAATTGTCGAACGGGATGATGCAAACCGGCCGTGAACTTGATCGGCACGCGATGTTTCGCAGCCGCCACGAGGGCCCGCGCAATTTCTGTGGAACTTGGGAAGGCGGAGGCGATCACACCGCCTGTCCGCAGCTTGAACCCAGCGGCGGCGAGTCCCCGCGCTTTATTGTTCTGCGCGATTAGCGCGATCGTTTCTTCCGCCGCGGCAGCGGGAGCTTCCCAGAATGTCGCGAGCTGCGATCCGTGCGATAAAGTTGCGATGGAGTCGAACACGCTTGCTTGCATTTCCGCTGGCAGTGGCATTTCGAGCTGCGTGATGGACGCAACGGGTTGATGCCGGCCGTTGCTCTCGGCGATCGCTTTTTGTGCGGTCTCGAGCGCTTCGGCGAACTCGGAAGCACCTGCGGTTTTTGATCCGAGAGCAGAGACGCGCAATGGATGCTGGGCGTTGAATTGGGAGAGACCGGAAAACGCCTCCTGAAATTTCGTGATAGGCAGAATGAACGCGCCGAGCATCCAAGCCTCGGACGTGCGCACATGCTGCGCGTGATTGCGCAAGGCCGGTTGGAGCGCAAGATCAGCCGGCGGGAAAAGCCCGGCGTAATCGATTGAGTGCGCGAGGAGCGCGCGGAGTGCAGCCGCTGGCATGGGTTGACTCAACGGTGTAATCGGTGCTTTCGTCAACCGCCGAGAAACCGCAGGACGCGCCTGCGCATCGCCGCGCCCATTGCGTCTTACGAGGAAAGGCGCGGCGTCATCGTAATGCTCGCCTCGAGCATCTGACCAGGCGCGATGCGTTGGATGCCCTCTTTCTGCTCGAAGGGACGCTGGTCGAAGTGATCGGTCAGGCCCCAGCAAGGCTCAACGCAAAGAAAAGGACCGCCGTCTGACCAAATTGTGAGATAGGGAGCCGATCCGGTATCGATGCTCACGGATCGACCGCTCGGCGGGTCCGAGTACTCAAATACGCGGCTGTCAACCTGCGGCATTTCGAGAATGTAGGAGCCGGACAGCTTCGCCCGCTCGAACGGCATCTCGCCTCCGTCGAAGCGGATGTCTTCGGTTTCACCGGAGAGGAAGTTTGCCGGCGAAAAATGGCGGCGATAGATGCCAGCCGGCATCTGAAAACGGAAGCTATCGAATGAACTCGCGACGAAGCCGGGATGCACACCGAACCCGACGTGCGCCGTCAGCTCCGGCTCCCGATTCGTGAAGCGAAAGGCCGTGCGCACCGTTTCTCCGACCAGTTGATAGGTCAGATCGAGACTGACTTTTAGCGGATATTCGACCGGGCCGTAGTCGCCCGGCTCGATCCGGTAAGTCAGCCTCCCAGTCTCGCGCGGCTGCGTGACGCAATGCCATGTTTTCGTCCGCAGAAAACTGTGCGTCCGGCCGCGGATCTCGTGTCCGCGATAGAAAGAGCGCTCGTCTTTCAGCCGTTGGAGAAAATAGCCCATGACGGTGGCGTGATTTGCCCAGCCTTTCGCGGGCGCGGCAAGATTGTTGTCCCGATGGAGAAATCCAATCCACTCCCCGTCCGGGGCGCGGCGCGCCAAGCTAATGAGTTCCGCGCCGAGGCGCGAAACGATGACACGCAGCCCATTTTCCTCGTCTGTCAGAACGTCGAGAGTCTGCTTCTCACGCGTCTCTTCCTGGAGCGAGAATCCCATCCCTTTTA
>DASYVG010000341.1:0-5729 GCA_035937255.1 Chthoniobacterales bacterium
CGCCAAAATCGCTCGCGAAGCGCACGCGATCTGCGTTTGTGACAACACCTGGACGCCTGTCATCCAGCGACCGCTCGACCTCGGCGCCGATCTCGTTCTGCATTCGACTACCAAATACATCGGCGGCCACTGCGATGTCACCGGCGGGGTGGTGATCGCGAAAACGGCAGGCGCGGCTTTCACTCGCATTCGTGAAATTCAGGGCACGGCCGGTGCGGTCCCCTCGCCTTTCGACTGCTGGCTTGTCCTGCGCGGTCTGCGCACTCTGCCATGGAGGATGCGCGCGCACACCGGCAATGCGGCGAGCGTGGCGAATTTCCTCGCCAGCCATCCGCGGGTCGAACGTGTGCATTACCCCAGCCTGGCTTCGCACCCCGGCCATGCGATCGCAGCGCGACAGATGTCGTCATTCGGCGGCATGATCTCGTTCGAGGCAAAAGGAGGCCGCGATGCGGCGCTCCGAGCCGCAGGGAAAACCCGGCTCTTCCTGCGCGCCACGAGCCTCGGCGGCGTCGAAAGCTTGATTGAACATCGTGCCTCAATCGCAGGCGAAGACCCACGCACTCCGCAGAGCCTTCTGCGTCTGTCGATCGGCCTCGAACACCCGGACGATTTGATCGAGGATCTCGACCAGGCGCTCGGCTAAGGTCAGCGGGCGAGCCGGCGCCGGACCAGGGCGACGACGTCGTGCAACTCGGCGACACGGAGCAAGTAGGCCACGCCAAAGAAGACGGCGGCGGCCGCACCAATCGTAATCGCGATGTCGAGCGCCTTTTGCCAGAGATGAAGCTGTTGCAGTGAGCGGAAGAAGAGCCACTGACCCCCCGCACAGACCGCACCGAGCGCCGCGCCGGCGACGAGCAGTTTCACGAGCGTTCTCAGCATCTGACCACTCTCCAAGCGGCCGGCATAATGACGCATCATTATATAAAGGAGGAGAAAATTAGTGATCGCGACGGCGCTAGTTGAGAGAGCCAGCCCCCGATGCCCGAGGTGGAGATGGAAAGTGAAAAACCAGTTCAGGCAGAAATTTACTGCGATTGAGAACAAGCTTACAAGCATCGGCAGGTGCCTTTTATCGATGGCGTAGAAAGCGGGCGCCAGCACTTTCACGGCAGAGTAACCAACGAGTCCGATCGCATAAAAACGGAGTGCGCCCGCGGTTTGCGCGGTAGCTTCGGCGGTGAATCGGCCATGTTGGTAAATGAGGCTGATGATCGGCTCGGCCAGGATGATCAATCCGATGGCGGAGGGAATTGTGAGCAACATGACGAGGCGCATGGCATGTGCGAGCGCGCCCCGAAATTCCTCCTTATTTCCAAGGGCGGCGCTCCGCGAGACTAGCGGCAAGGTGACTGTGGCGATGGCGACGCCAAAAATTCCGAGCGGCAACTGCATCAGCCGAAAGGCAATGTTGAGGAAAGTCATCGGCCCGTCGCCCAAGCCGGAAGCGAAACCGCTGTTGATCGCAACGTTCACCTGCACCGCACTGGCGGCGATCGTCGCCGGCCCCATGAGCGTCAGAATTGTGCGCACGCCGGGATCACGCCAGCGGAAGTCCGGTCGAAAACGAAATCCGACGCGACGCAATGATGGCAGTTGCACGATGAGCTGCAGCAATCCGCCGATGAGCGTGGCGATCGCCAGACCGATCAAGCCACGCTCGCCGAACCGCGGATGACGCCAATCGGCCTGCGGATCGAGCCAATAGCAAAGCACGACGCCTCCGACGATGGAGCCAAGGTTGAAGAAACTCGATGCCATCGCGGGCATGCCGAATACATGCTTCGCGTTCAGCATGCCCATCACGAGGGCCGCCAGCGAGACGAGCAGAATGAATGGGAACATGACGCGGGTGAGCTCGATCGTGAGAGCCGCTTTCTCGACCGGAAACCCCGGCGCGAGAATCCGGATCAGGAAAGGCGCGAAGATCATGCCGAGCAGCACGAGCGCGCTCATGAAGACGACCGTAAGCGTGGCCATCTTACTGGCGAGCCGCCAGGCCGATTGATCGCCGTCGGTCGCGATACGGCGCGAGAAGGTCGTGACAAATGCAGTCGAGAGTGCGCCCTCCGCGAAGAGGTCGCGCAGCATGTTCGGCGCGCGAAAGGCCGTGAGAAACGCGTCCATGTTGCGGCTCGCGCCGAAGAGCGAGGCGATTACCGTTTCGCGAATCAATCCCAGCAGCCGGCTGCAGAGGATCGCGATGCCGACAATTCCGGTCGCGCGTGTGCTAACTCGCTGATTTGCCGCCACGGACATGGCGTTCAAGCAACAGTGGACTCGCAGTTTCCGAAAGCGGAAAGTTCGCCTCGATCAGTTGGCAGTCGACGGCGGCGCTGGCGGTGTCTCAGCCGCGGGAGAAAGGAAGCGTTGATAGACGAACGAGGCGACAATCAGGATCAGGGCCACTCCGATAAAAGCGCCGATGCGATAGAGCTGATTGAGATTGCCGAGATCGTGCAGGAAGAGCTTGAGCAGCGTGACAATCAGAAGCGCCAATCCGGCATACCGTAAGGCGCGGGCCTGCTTTCGCATTCCCACGATGAGCAGGCCGAACGCGAAGAGCGCCCACGCAATCGAGTAGGTCATGTCGCGCGCGAAATCGCCCGAGAAGGAAAATGTCAGGGTCGGTCCGATGGAGAAGTAGTCGGCGATCTCGATGTTGAGAAGCAGGAAAGTGAGGATTGTGCCTAACGAGTAAAAGAAAGCCGGCGCGATCGTTTCCCAGCGCCACTTAGGCGGAGGCGTGAAAAGACGGGCGGCCAGGAGAAGACAACCGATGGTGATTCCGTAGGCGTAGAGATACCAGTTCCAGAGATGGATCGGCGCGCGGCGATGGTATTCCAGCACAGCCGGATTCAGTGCCAGACGCGCGAACGCGATACAGAGCAAGGCCGCGCCCACCGCACGCAGACCGTGATGGGGAACGCGGCGGAAAAGCCAAAGCAACGCCAGACCCTCGATAGCCCAGCCGAGTGTGATCCATTCGCGGTCGAATTGAATCGGAAAAACGAGGCTTACGAAAAACAAAGCGGCCCCACCCTGCCAGGCCAGACGCGCATCGCCCTGAGCGGGATCGGCCCCACGGTGTCGCGCCAGGTAGTAAGCGCCAAACGCAAATGGAACGATGAAGGCCGCGGGCAAAAGTCCATTCCGCAGACCCGGGAAGTCGGACGTCACCAATTCGTAGATGAGCCAGAATTGAAGCGGACCAGCGAGCGCGCCAATCGCCCACGGAATCTGAGTTCGCTCTGCGGCGGTGAAGAACGGATAGCCGACGAAAAGAAAGAGAAACACGAGCGCCCACGCGAAAGCGACGCCAGCTTGCGCGTGCGCGAAATGGAGCGTGTGCCATTCACTTTGCAGCACCCAGGTGAAACCGAGCGCAACGGCAGCGATCCAACTTGTGCGCGAGAAAATTCCGATGCCCAAGAGCAGAACCGCGAGCAAGAAAGCGACCGCAAAAACTGGCGTCGGATTCAGAATTGGCAGCTTTGCCACTGCCATGATCAGCAGAACAAAAGGCAGACCGGCGGCGAGCGCCGGCAGGTTGCGACGGAGCTCGACGTTGTGGCCAGAGAACCGTCGTGCTGCGAAGAGCGCGGCGCAAAAGAAGAAGAGACCGAATCCGCCGGTGACCACCAGAAACGCGCGGAGATCCTCTGCCCGCGGGGTGACGACGATCCCCAACGCCGCCGCGACCAGAGTCGCGATGAGCGCCAAGATCATCGTGCGCGTCGAAGATCTCACGATGGCGAGCGTGATTAGCACGACGTCCAGCAGGAGAACACAAAACCAGATTGCAAAGGAGGTGTTCCCCTGGACGACACACAAGCAGATCAAGGCAAGCGGCAGCAACGGCACCGACTCCGCGATCCAGGCGTTTTTCGGCCGGGTGGAAGCTTCGCGCGGCCAGACCGCGAAGATAGCGTGCAGCAACGCGAACAAGACATAGGCGCCCAGCGCCCACCAAAGATTCCGTTCCGTCAGATAATTCGCTGTCCATGTCGCCAGAAAAACGAAGACCGCACTTCCTGCGAAGCCGGCGAGACGCGAGTCGCGATCGTTCAAAAACGCCAGGGCAAGGAGGGCGGCGTCAGCGAGGAAGACGTAGCTGAACAAGAACGGCGGCTGATGCCGGATGTCGCCGTAATCGAGAAAACAAAATCCCCAGACGATGGCCGCGAAACCGACCGCGATGGCCGACCACGCGAACCATCTATTCTGGGCTGCGCTGCGCAGGGCGCGCACGAAGAAGGCGAGAAATTGCAGTTGGAATCCGATGAAAACGACGAAAGCAATCGGCGCTGCTGGATGCCCGATTCGGAGAAACGCCCAGCCGAATTCTGTCGCAACGGTTCCGACGGCGGCGAGGAGAACGAGGTAATCCCAGCGCCTGTGAATCGCGATGGCGGCGATGCCTGCATTGAGCAGAGCGATGTAGGTGAAAAGCGCCGCGGCGTTATCCCCCGCTGAAATCAATACCGGCGTGATAAATCCGCCGACGAGGCCAAGCACCGCCACAACCTGCGCGTCGAGTCGCACTGCGAGAACGAACGCGCCGAGCGTAATGATCGACATCAATACGAAAGCCGGCACGAGGGCGATGAGCTGGTAGAAGGCATGCGCCGCGAAGATGTTTGCGTAGAGAATGAGGACGCCCGTCGCGCAGAGACTTTGGCCGGAGACGCGATACTTACGCGCCGCGGTCCACCACCCTGCGACGAGCAATACCAGGCCGATCGCGCTCCCGATAACCACGCGCATGGCCGGCGTGACGAGGTTTCTTTCGAAAGAATATTTCACCAGAAAAACCACGCCGAGGAAAAGGACAAACCCACCCAACCACGCGAACAACTTCACGACCATGAACGCTTCCCAATCAATTGTTTCGAGCCAACTTGGAGCCGTTGCGACAGGCGACGTTTGAGCGGGAAAACTCACCGGCTCCGTGAGCTTTGCAGTCGGGGAAGGCGGAGGCGGAGGCGGCAAGATCGGGATCGTCGGCAGCGGGGGCGGCTTCGCTGTGCGTGGTATGGCTGGCGCAGCAGCGGCAATCGGTTCGGTCGCTTCCAGCGCGGTGACGCGTCGAGTCAGTTTCCCGAGTTCCGCCGCGATCGCGTCGAACCTCTTAAAGCAAACAAGCGAAAGAATGAAGCCGAGTGCGGCCAGACCGCCGAGGATCAGGAGCGACTCCACGGTTCAGCGTGAGCGACTGACGCCCCGAAAGCGAAGCAAAATCAGAGACCCGTGGGATGATCGATGAACTCCCAAGGCAGATTGAAGCGCTCCGCCAGGTGCGCGGCGAACGCCCTCACTCCGAAGGTCTCGGTCGCGTAGTGGCCGCCGAGCAAGAGGTTGATCTGAAGTTCTTCGGCCGCGATCGCAGCCCAATGTGGCGCCTCCCCTGTGATGAAGGTGTCCACGCCCTCGCGAGCAACGCCGTAGATTTCGCCGCCCGCACCGCCGCTTACGACGCCGATCATTTCCGGCTCGGCCGGTCCAGCAGCGAACATTTTGACCGGGCCGCCTAACGAGTTCTCCAATCGTTTGACGAGTTTCTCGCGAGAACTGTTCCCGCACGCGCGCAACCCGATTGGCTGCCCTTTCGCCTCGAAAAACGGCTCCGCGTTCTCCAGCCCAAGCACGGCAACCAGTTGGGCGTTATTGCCGACGACCGGATGCAGATCGAGCGGCAGATGCGCGCTGTAGATGGCAAGGTTATG
>DASYVG010000342.1:0-7167 GCA_035937255.1 Chthoniobacterales bacterium
CCGTCCAGTTCTGCACGGCTTCGACGAATTTGTCCGGCGCATCGCCGACGGCGACGCTTTCGTCGAGGCCGAGTTTGAACTCGCGGATTCGCTCAAGTTTTTCCGCCGTGCGCGAGGTGCCGTAAACCGTAGCGCCGGCTGCGTGTGCCAGTTGCACCGCGGCCGTGCCGACGCCGGAGCCGGCGGCATGAATGAGCACGCGCTCGCCCATCTGAAGTCGGGCGCGGGTGAAGAGCGCGTCATGCGCGGTGATGAAGACTTCCGGCATCGCGCCGGCTTCGGCCCAATCGAGGTTGTCCGGAATGCGCGCGAGATTGCTCTCCGGCACGATGACGAACTCCGCTTGCGCGCCGCCGGCCGTGATCCCGAAGACGCGATCACCAACTTTCCACGCGCGCACGGCGTCGCCGGTCGCTTCCACTTCGCCCGCGAATTCCAGCCCGGGGATGTCCTGCGGGTAACCGGGCGGGGCGGGATATTTCCCGCGGCGTTGCAGAATGTCGGCGCGGTTCAGTCCCGCTGCATGAACGCGAATTCGAACGCGATCGGCCGTGGGAAGCGGTGGAGATTCGACTTCGGCCAGGCTTAAGCCTTCAACGCCGCCGTGGAATGTGATGACGACTGCACGCATCTCCGACCGGTCACACGACTTTTCTCCCGCGGCAATCGATTCAATTATAGGGAACGCGAATGAATCAGTCACGCGGATGTGAAAACACTCCTGGCGGACGATCTGCCTCGCGTTAGATGGAGATCAATATGACGAAAACAAAAATCACGCTCAAAGCCACCGCCGCAGCGGTGAGCGCAACGATCGCGGCGCTTCTGATAGGACCGTCTGCCACAGGACAAACCGATGAGGAAGCGACTCCTTCAGTGCTCTCGTCGAGCAAGGTTCCGGCGGGTCCGCTGCCCACCGCGACGGTGACGCCGCTGCAAACGACGCCGGTTCCCACCGCGACGGTCAAGCCGTTACCGAGCGCGTCGCCCGACGGCACGCAACCGCAAACTACCAGCACTGCGACTCCTTCAGCGACGCCGACGCCTGATGGCACCGAGCCGCCGCGGACGACAAATACGGTGACGCCCGCGCCGACGCAGACTCCGTAGTGCACCGGATTCCGGAGGCGGTCGTTAGAATGCGAGAAGCGCCTCATTGTTTGCGCGGCCCGGCATGACGGGCCTGGAGACTCCCCACCACACTCAATAAATGAGCGGGAGAAGCCGTTTCGTTCGCGAGATGTAGGCGCGGTAGGCGTCGCCTAGACCTGCGATGAGTGCGCGCTCCTCGACGTTCATCCGATAAACGAATGCGGCGAAGATCGGAAGCATAACGACCGCGATGCTCAACCAGTTACCGAGCGTGAGGGTGAACCCAAAGATTGCCAGCAGCGCTCCGGTGTAAGAGGGATGCCTGACGAACCGGTAAGGCCCGGTCTCGATGAGTTGATGGTCCGTGGCGATCGCGACGTTGACGGTGAAGAAGCGCCCTAAGCGAAAAACAGAATACCCGCGCAAGACGAGGCCGGCGACGAAAACCGCAACGCCGATCAAGGTGAACAGCTTTCGGTCAGGCAAGCTCGCGCCGGAAATTTTTTGCGCCGCGAGGATGCCCAGCCAGATGCTGAGCGTGATGACGATCCACATCAACCGCCACGAGTTCGCGTCGCGCGAAGGTCCGCTTTTGCGCGCGTGCTTCGTGATGGTGAGAAGGACTTCCGAGGCGAGATAGACCAGCGCGACGAGAGTGGGAATGGACAACTGCATCTTGGGAAGCGGCGCCTGGCGTTAGTTTGGATATTCGTCCGAGCCTTGCACCCAGAGGAAGGACTGGAGGTCGATCATATCGCGCGGGTGGAGGTCGCGATTATCGGTGCGGTAACTCGTTTCATGCATTGGGGAATCGCAACCCGCACCGACGCCGACGGCATGTGCGTGAGAGAACCGTTCTGCTCGAGCGGCCATGGATCGGCGCGTCTCGTAATTGGAACACGAAATCCCATTGGCGGATTGGGCGCCTCACTGCGCCCGCGGCGAGTCGACACGCAATCAGCTCGGATTGAGCCGAATATGCAAACTTGCGGTGGTGGCACGGGCTTTGCATATTCGCGGCTGCCGCCCTCATGTCGAGGGTCCCCCTCACTTCTATGTATTTGAAAGTCGCACTCTGTTCACTGCTCGTTTTTCTGGCCTACCCAACAACGCAAGCGGAGGAGCCGCCGCGGCTCACCGTCGACGAGCTAGTCGCAAAGAATATCCAGGCGAAGGGCGGCGCGGACGCCTTGCACGGTCTTCAATCGATACGCCTTGTCGGGAAAATGCTGGTGAATGACGGGCAGCTTTCGCTTGCCTATGCGCAAACGAAGAAACGGCCCGGTTCCGTCCGCACGGAGTTCACTCTGCAAGGAATGACGGCGGTGCAGTCGTACGACGGCGCGCAGGGTTGGAAGATCTCGCCGTTTCAAGGTCGGAAGGATCCGGAAAAATTATCAAGCGACGACACGAAGGCGTTGCTGGAGGACGCCGATATTGACGGGCCGCTGGTGGATTGGAAGGCGAAGGGGAGCAGGGTCGAATATCTGGGCACTGAGGACGTCGATGGAACGCTCGCGCACAAGCTGAAGGTGACGCGAAAAAACGGCGATATCACCCTGGTTTTTCTCGATCCCGAGCATTTTTTGGAAATCAGAACACTCGATCAAAGAATTGAGCAGGGGGCCCAAGTCGAAGTTGAGACGGATCTGGGGGATTACGAAAAAGTGGCGGGCGTATTCCTGCCATTTTCAATCGAAGCCGGCCGCAAAGGTTCTGCGTCCGACAAACAGAAAGTCGTTCTCGAGAAGGCAGAGCCGAACATCCCGATCGACGACGCGCTTTTCCACTTCCCTGCCGTCACTTCCAAATAATTCAGCTATGATTCGTTCCTCTATCACTCTCGCAGTTCTTTGGTTTGTCTGCGCCGTTCACGCCGCCGACCAGCCGCCGTTTACGTCTGGAACCATCTCAGGTCTCGGCGCCCGCAACATCGGGTCAGCAACCATGAGCGGCCGCGTCTCGGCGGTCGCTGCAACCAGGGAGCCGTCGGGCAAGATCACGCTCTTCGTCGGCGCGGCCAGCGGCGGAGTCTGGAAATCGGACGATGGCGGCACGCGCTATCGACCGGTTTTCGACGAGCAACCTGTGCAGTCGATCGGCGCGATCGCTCTCGACCCGAAGAACGCGAAAAACGTTTGGGTGGGAACGGGTGAATCGTGGACCCGCAACAGCGTCTCGGTCGGCGACGGTGTTTATAAATCTACTGACGGCGGAGAGAGTTGGACGCACGTCGGTCTGCCGGAATCGGAGCGCATCGCGCAAATTGCGGTCAGCCCGAAAAGCAACGACACCGTCTTCGCGGCGGTGCCCGGCAAATTGTGGAGCGACTCACCAGAGCGCGGGCTGTATCGAACGACCGACGGCGGCAAGACCTGGAACCTGGTCCTGAAGGGCGCGAATCTTTCGACTGGTTGCTCGACGATCGCGATCGATCCGACCAACGCGAATACGATCTTCGCGGGACTTTGGGATTTCCGACGCAAAGGCTGGACGTTTCGCTCCGGTGGGGATGGCCCCACGCAAGCATCCGGCAGCGGACTATTTCGCTCGACCGACAGCGGCGGCACATGGACCGAAATCACGCCGGAAAACAGCAAAGGTTTCCCCCAAAAACCGTACGGCCGCATCGCGGTGGCGATCGCGCCATCGAACGCGAAGCGCGTCTACGCTTTCGTTGAATCGACGGATAGCGCGCTTTTTGTCTCCGATGATGGCGGCGCGACCTGGGATAAGCGCGACAAAAGTAACTGGATGGTCTGGCGGCCGTTTTACTTCGCGAACCTGGTCGTCGATCCGAAAAATCCCGATCGGCTTTTCAAAGCCGACGGCGCGCTCATCATGAGTGAAGATGCGGGCAAAAGTTTTTCCACCGTCGGCGGCTTCAACGGTATGCACGGCGATGTGCACGATGTCTGGATTGACCCGACAAACCCGCAGACCGTGTTTGCCGGTGACGACGGCGGAATGTGGTACTCCTACAACGGCGGGAGCAAGTGGTGGAAAAGCGAGAATCTTCCCGTCTCGCAGTTCTACCATGTGAGCCTGGACGACGCCGATCCGTATCGTGTTTACGGCGGGTTGCAGGATAACAGCTGCTGGGTTGGCGCCTCCGCCTATCCGGGCGGGATCACCAATGCGCAATGGGAAAACGTCTTTAACGGCGACGGTTTCTTCACGTTCCAGGATCCCTCAGATCCAGATTACATCATTGCCGAGTATCAGGGCGGAACAGTCGGGCGGGTCAACCGGCATACCCACGAAACGCGCAGCATACAGCCGAAGCCGAACTACAAGGAGAAGCTCCGTTTCAACTGGAACACGCCGATCGCGCTCTCGCCTGGTGAGAAGGGCACATTCTATATGGGAGCGCAATTCCTCTTCCGCTCGCGCGATCACGGACAGACCTGGGAGCGCATTTCGCCCGATCTGACTACCAACGACCCGGAGAAGCAGAAGCAAGAGCAGTCCGGTGGCGTGACCGTGGACAATTCCGAGGCGGAGATGCACACCACGATTTATTCCATCTGCGAATCGCCGAAAGATAAGTCGCTCATTTGGGCGGGGACCGACGATGGCAACCTGCAGTTGACGCGCGATGCCGGTAAAATGTGGACGAACGTCGTCAGCAACGTTCCCGGCTTGGCGAAGAACTCCTGGGTGAGCTGGGTGCAGGCGAGCAATTTCGACGCGGGCACTGCCTACGCCGCGTTCGATCGCCATACTTTCGGCGATCTGGCGCCCTATCTATTCCGCACGACGGATTACGGCCAGACATGGTCGCCGCTGCTGACTCCGCAGGACGCGAAGGGCGTGCGAGGCTACGCGCATGTGATCAAGGAAGATTTGGTGCAGCGTAATTTGCTCTTTCTCGGAACGGAGTTCGGCCTTTTCGTTTCGCTCGACGCCGGGAAAACGTGGGCGCAATTCAAAGGCGGACATCTACCGGCGGTGGCGGTGCGCGATTTTGCCATTCAACCGCGCGACAACGATCTCGTGATCGCAACGCACGGGCGCGGCCTGTGGATCGTCGATGACATCACGCCATTGCGCGCGCTGACGGCGGATTTGTTGACGCAGGAAGCGAGCTTCGTGTCCGCCCGGCCTGTGCAGCAGCGCATCGAGGCCAATGGCGGCTGGCCGGGAGGCGACGCGATTTTCGTCGGCGACAATCCTTCGGACGCCGCGGTCATCACTTATTATCAGCGTTCGCGGCATTTGTTCGGAAAATTGAAGCTCGAAGTGCTCGACGCGTCTGGACGCTTCGTCGATGACTTGCCAGCCAGCAAACGGCCTGGTTTGAACCGCGTGATCTGGAGCATGCACGAAAAAGCGCCGCGCGTGCCGCCGGCCGCGCAACTCGCCCACGCCGGCATCCGCGGTCCGCGTCTTTTGCCCGGTGTTTACACGGTGCGACTGACGAAAGCGGGGCAGATTTCCGAAGCAAAGCTGACCGTTGGCCTCGACCGCCGCGCAAAGTTTGCGGAAGCGGAACGCAAGGCACAATTCGATGCGGCGATGAAAGTGCATGCACTCTTTGGTGAAGAAAGCGCGTTGATGGATCGCATTCTGTTTTTGCGCTCCGGACTTGCCAAAACGAGCGGCGGGCTCGCGAAGGAGGATGCTCTCCGCAAAACGGTCGCCGATTTCGATGCCAAAGTGGATGCGACACGCAAGCAGATCGTTGCCACGACCGAGGGTGGAGCGATTACAGGCGAGGAACGCTTGCGCGAACATACCGACCAGCTTTATGGCGCCATTCTAAGCTACGAAGGGAAACCGACCGATTACCAGGTGGCGAACATCGACGCCTTGAAAAGGGAATTGCAGGATGTGACGACAGAGTTCGATCAATTGTTGACGAAGGATTTGCCCGTGCTGAACGACGCGCTGAAAGCCAAAGGAGTCGGACCGGTGGTGGGACCTCCGGCTAGGATCGAGGTGGCGGAAATCGGATGGCCAGCGGGTCATCAGAGTGCTCGTGCCACGGATCCCGATGCGGATACGCGCGGCGTTGCGTCGCTCCTGCCGGCGAACTTCCGATTCCTGCATTAATCGACAAGGCGCGCGCAGCACTGCGTTCGGTGGCCCGAGCAGTCTGCGCCGCGCATGTTGCGCCGGGCTCCGTCCCTGTCGTTGACTTGTGCTATCGCTCCTGAGTTAATCGGCACGTTCTAAACTGGAGGGACGCGCAAGATGCGAAACGAAATGAAGATTGTCGGCGACTGGCATGACTCCCGAGGGCCGCTCAAGCGAACGATGATTCGCCTCATTTCAGCGTCGGCGTGCTTCGGCCTCATCGGGATGGCGCGCGCGCAGTCGCCGCCGGACGGGAAGCCGGACGTGACAAAAAAAGCGCTCATTACCACCACGGCTCCCAAGATGAGCCCGCCTTCCCTCGGGAACCTGAAGAGATCTATTGATGCCAGCGCGCTGCACAAACTCGCGGCGGAGTTTTACGCCTGGCGCGATGAACAATATCCGGTCGCGAGCAGTGACGCGGGTCTGCATACCTGGGATAATCGTCTGACCGATTATTCAGCGGCGAAGATCAGCGCGCGCGCGCAGCACATTCGCATGCTACTCGATCAGGTTCGGGCCATGCAGACGGCGAGTTGGTCGAAAGATGAGCGAATCGACTGGCTACTCTTCCGCTCGCAACTCGAGAATTTCGCCTTCGACGATCGCGTTCTGAAATCTACCGAGACCAATCCGCAGATCTACGTCGGCGAATGCACGAGCGGAATTTTCTCGCTGCTGAAAAAGGAATACGACACGCCGCAGAACCGGGCCGCTTTCGCCACCGCGTGGCTGCAGCAGATGCCGGCAATGCTGGCGCAGGGGAATGGGAATCTGCGCAAACCGGTGAAACTGCACGCCCAACTGGCGATCGCTTCCGCGCGCGCGATTGATCCGCTCTTCAACGACAATCTAATGACGCTGGCGCGCGACCTGCCGGCCGCGGAACGCGACGAGCTGGTGCGCGCACGAGATGGAGCGCTGACGGCGATCCATGCGTTTGCCGACCAACTCGAGAAACGATTGCCCTCCATGGTCGATTTCGCGCCCATGGGC
>DASYVG010000343.1:0-16375 GCA_035937255.1 Chthoniobacterales bacterium
CGAGCAAAACCCGCAGGTCGCGCACGAAATACCGAGCGCGCTGGCCTTCGCCGACAGTCCGGATGATCACGCCGATACCTTCCGGAATTTCGAGTTCGCGCAGAATCTTGCGCAGGCGCTCTCGTTCCTTTGGATTCTCTATCTTGCGCGAGATGCCGCTCCGTTCGCTGAACGGCATTAAGACCAGATAACGGCCGGCGAAGCTCAGATTGGTCGTAACGCGCGGACCCTTGGTGCCGATCGGACCCTTCGTGACCTGGACGATCACCTCAGAACCGACGGGGTAGATGTCGGGAATGTCTTTGGCCGTGACGCGCTTTTTTTGTCCACGTTTAGTCGGACGATCGATTTCTTCGATCCCGCTATCGAGCGCGGCAGGGATGGCGTCCCAGAAATGGAGGAAGGCGTTTTTCTCGAAGCCGATGTCGACGAACATCGCCTTCAACCCCATCTCGATGTTCTTGACTTTGCCCTTGTAGACGCTGCCGACAATATTGCGCGAGCTGTTGCGCTCGACGCTGTATTCCTCAAGCCGACCATTCTCGAGTAGCGCCACGCGCCGCTCGAGTTTTTCGACACTGATGACGAGCTTGTTGCCCGTTTTGCGAACTGGAAATCCTAAAATCTTTTTCACTTTTTCGATCATAAACTGGAAGGTCTTTCGCGATCATGAGACGAAGCTATTTTTGCTATGGCTGGGTCCTGATCAAAATCCGGGACGATGCGGTGCGCGCCGAACCGGCGCGGGGGTAGGTTGCGGCGCAGGGCGCCGGGATCCAAAAAGGCGCTCGAAAAAATTGGGTTTCCGCTGAGGCGGCGGAGGCCCCACTGGAATGGCGCGAGCCACCCGCCGCTGCTGGCTCGCGACCCTGCCGTCGGCATCGGCCTCCTGCTCGACATCGGGTTGGTCGCCGGCATTGGCCATTTGCGCGTCGCTCGCGTTGGCATCATCGCTCTTCTCCTCGTCGTTGTTGGCGAGATTCGGTCCGGAATCCTTGTAATCCACCGCTGGAATCATCTGGAAAGGATTTGATCTGTGCGCGGGCGCGAGCCAGGCGAGCTGCGGCTCGAATTTTCCCTCATCCATCGCGAGAGTGCGTTCCAGAATGCGCGTCGCGATCGGAGCGGCGACAGAACCGCCATGTTCGCCGCCTTGCACCATCACGGCGATCGCATACTTCGGATTATCGAACGGCGCGAAACTGCAGAACCACGCGATCGTGTCCTTCTTGCCATTTGTCATGGCCTGCGCGGTTCCGGTTTTACCCGCCACCTGCACGCCGGGGATGCGTGCTTTGCCACCGGTGCCACCCTCTTCGTTTACTACTTTCCAAAGTCCGCGCCTCACCAGTTCAATCTGGTCGCGCGTAAAGTCGCGGCGCAGGTCAGCGTGCACGCGTGGCGTCAGCGGCACCGCCACCTGTCCTTTGTCATTCAGAAGCGGAGAGCCGTCCTGATTGAGGACTTTATCAACTAGGCGCGGATAGTAGGAAACGCCTCCGTTTGCGACGGTCGCGTAAGCCATGGCCATCTGCAATGGAGAGGCAAGGACGTAGCCCTGGCCGATCGAAACATTGGCGGTGTAGGCCTGCGACCAGCGCTCCCGCGGGTAATGAATTTGCATCCATTCCGGCCCCGGCAGAACGCCCGGCTGTTCGCTCGTGATCGGCAATGAAGCCTGTTTGCCGAGTCCCATCATGTCGCCGGTTGTGTCGATCGATTCGATGCCGGCGGCGTTGCCGTATTGATAGAAAAATGAGTCGCAGGAAACCTTGATGGCGTCAGTCAGTCCGAGCGTGCCATGCGCTCCGCCTTTCTCCGCAATCCAGCAGTGGAAATAATGATCGCCGTAGCTGACCCCGCCGCTGCAATTGAAATGCGCGCCGGCCATCCGCTTCCGCAAACCGGCCAAAGAAGTCACAATTTTGAACGTCGAACCCGGCGGAAAAGCGCTGACGGCGCGATTGATAAGCGGGTTTGCTTCGTCCTTTTGCAGCGCGGCCCAGTCCTTCGCCTTGATGCTAGGGATGAACGAATTCGGGTCGAACGATGGCACTGAAGCCATCGCCAGGATGTTGCCGTTGTTCGGGTCGACCACGACGGCCGCGCCGCGCCCGACCGCCCGGATCGCTTCTTCCGCGATCGACTGGATGCGCGCGTCGAGGGTCACATAGACGTTCGCTCCTTGTTTCGGTGCATCTTCCCGCAACACTCCTTCGATCACGCCTTTGGCATTGCGCCGGAGATAACGAACGCCGGGTTTCCCCTTCAGGTATTCGTCCATCGTTTTCTCGACGTCCGACTTCCCTTCCACGTCTCCCTGGTAAAACGTGTACTTTTTCGCTTCGTCTTTGTTGGTGTCATTCGGAGCGCCGACGTAGCCGAGCAGATGTGAGGCAAGCGCACCGTAAACGTAGGAGCGCACCGGTTTGATCGCGATGTCCACGCCAGGCAGACCCACGTCGTGTTCCGAGAATTTCGCCATCGTCGGGAAATCGATGTCCTTGATGTAGGAAAACGGCACTTCCGTGTTGGTGCGGTAATGCTTTTGCAACTGGCTGGCGTTGTAATCGCGCGCCAGATCGAGGTCATCGAGACGTGGCACGACGCCGTCGTTCACAATCTTGACGATGTCGGGTTCCTTCAGGTCCTTCGGCATCCCGTTGATCGTGCCGCGATATTCCGTCACGGGCGGCTGCCCGACACGTTGCCGGTAACCTTTGACCATTTCCGGCAAATAAAAGTCTACTTCGTAGCTGGCCCGGTTCTGCACGAGTGAGACGCCGTTTCGGTCGCGAATCTCACCACGAATTGAGGGCAGCCGAACCGTCACCTCCGAGCTTCCTCGAATCCGAGCAGTCCACGCCTCTCCGTGCGCGACCTGCACCCACCAGAGACGCGCGGCGATCGATCCAAGGCCCAGTAGCATCAATAAGGCGAGCGCTTGCAGGCGCAGGCGCGGGCTCATGCGTGTTCGCCGGCGGTTCATCGATAGTTCTCCGCTTCCGGCAGGTAGGGGGAGCGCGTGACGCGCGCAATCGAGTGCAAGATCCAGAAAACGAGGGGCGCCATCAGGAGCGCAATGATCCCCGGCCCGCCGATTTGCCACCAAACCTCCCGCGTAAAGAAGATGGATCCCCGTCGAAAAGTAATCATTAGATATTGCGCCAAAAGCATCGCGGAAGTGCAGATCCCGGTCAGAACGCAATGAACTTCCCAGCGACCGCGAACGAATAAAGGCCTGAGCCCATGCATAATGGCTGCCAGCACCGCGTAGAGCAGTATTGACCATCCAAAGGAGATTTCAACTTTCCCGCTCACCACCTGCACGGTGAGGGCATCGAGCAGCAGACCGGCGAAAGTCGCAAGTGCCAGGACGAGCGGAAACGGGAGAGCCATCGCGCCGTAGAACACGATGACGGGAACGATGTAGATGTGCGCGTTATACATCCAGTCGAGCGTCGGCAGAAAAAATTCCCCTATCTGTGCCACCACCACGAAGAATAGTAAGAGCACGAAAAGGATCATTTTCTTCCGGTGACAACGAATACATCTTCAAGGTGCGCGAGATCGACCGCCGGAGCCAACCGGGCCTGACCATCGAGCGCGCGCAGGGCAAACGTTCTTACCTGGCCGATCAAGAGCTGGGCCGGGAAAACGCCGCCCACGCCGGATGTGAAAATCTTTTGTCCCGGCTTCAAGTCGGCTTGTTTCGAGAGGAAGTTAAGATCGAGCAGAGGCGTGATCGAACCCACCACGCGCTCGCCCGAAACAATCCCCTGCTCTCGTGTTCCTTCCACGTTGGCGGCAACACGGCAGTTTTCATCCGAGACTAAAAGGACGAGCGAGATATTAGCGCTGACCGTTGTCGTTTTCCCAACCAGCCCCTCATCTGTCACGACCGGCATGTCGCCCTCGATCCCGTCGTCCTTGCCGCGATTGATCGTAACGGTTCGAAACCAGTTCGAGGCATCGCGCGTTACAATCTCCGCCGGGACGAGCTTAAAGACGGAGCGCTCGCGATAGTTGAGCGCATGGCGCAGGCGATTGACCTCGTGCTCCACGTCGCGCAGCGCCTGATTCGTCGCGCGGAGGGATCGATTCTCGACGCGAAGCGCCGTGTTATCGCGCTCCAGATCTTCCAAAGATTTCAATCCCGAACGCACCGACGTGATCTGCTTTTCCAAACCCGATCCCGTGGTCAGAAAGGGCGAGAGGAGTTGGTAGACGCCCGCCTGCAGTTTACGCGTGCTCTCCACGCCGAAGGTGAAGAAATACCCGAGGATCGCGACAAAGACGAGCAGCGCTATGACGCTCGTCCGGCTCATGAGAACGCGCCCATTCGCTGTTGCCCCGATGCGGGGGCGGAATTTGCGTTGTGCAGGGCTCGGCTAGCGCCAGGTGCGGTCCGAAGAAGCCACTTGACGCAAAAATTTAATTTCATTGAGGCATTTGCCCGTTCCTTCCGCCACCGCGCTCAGAGGATCTTCGGCAACATGGACAGGCAGACCTGTCTCTTCGCTCAAAAGTTTATCGAAACCGCGGAGCAACGCGCCCCCACCCGCGAGCACCAGACCGCGATCCACCAAATCGGCTGACAGCTCCGGCGGGCATCGTTCCAAGGTGATGCGAACCGAATCCACGATCGTGGAGATCGGCTCGAGCAAAGCTTCCCGCACTTCCTGCGAAGTGATCATGAGCGTCTTCGGCAAACCCGCGACCAAATCCCGGCCTTTCACTTCCACGCTCGTTTCTTTCTCGCTCGGATAAGCGGATCCGATTTTGATTTTGATCTCCTCCGCCGTGCGCTCGCCGATCATCAAGTTGTAGGCGCGCTTCATGTATTGGACGATCGCTTCGTCGAGCTCGTCACCCGCTACCCGCACGCTGCGGCTGAAGACGATCCCGGAAAGCGAAATCAAAGCGACCTCGGTCGTGCCGCCCCCGATGTCGATGATCATGTTGCCGGCCGGATCCTGCACAGGCAGACCGACGCCGATGGCTGCCGCCATCGGCTCTTCAATCAGATAAACTTCGCGCGCACCGGCATGCGTCGCTGATTCGCGCACGGCACGTTTCTCCACTTCCGTGATGCCTGAGGGTACTGCGATCACGACGCGTGGCTTCGCACGGACGCGGCGGCCGTGCACCTTCTTGATGAAATGGCGGAGCATTGCTTCCGTAATTTCGAAATCCGCGATGACGCCATCTTTGAGCGGACGCACCGCGACGATGTTGGCCGGGGTGCGACCGAGCATGCGTTTGGCTTCGTCGCCGACCGCCAGCACTTTGCTCGTGCCCGCCTGCACTGCCACCACGGAAGGCTCGCGCAGCACGATGCCCTGGTCCTTTACATAAACGAGGGTGTTAGCGGTGCCCAGATCGATTCCGATGTCGCTTGAAAGCCAGCCGAAGAGTCCGTTGAACATGAATTTGAATGTCTCGATTGAACGTGCTGCCAGCCTGCCGGACTCCCGCGCTGCCTTCAGTTCGAAGCAAATCGCGTGCTACGAACCCGATCCCGAATGGCTGAGAGTATCTAGAAACGGACGCAACCTGCGTCAAGGGAAACCTCTGCGGGCACGGTCGCAATCGCAGAAGCGGGTTCCTTTCCGTTGAACCGAAGGCGCAAAGGCTCCAGAATCGCGGCGTCACATTTCCCATGCCGGAATCAAAACTCCTTGTCGCACCGTCCCTTCTCGCGGCCGATTTTGCGCGGCTGGGCGAGGAAATTCACCGGGTAATCGAGGCGGGCGCCGATTGGGTTCACCTCGACATCATGGACGGACATTTTGTGGACAACATTTCCTTCGGACCTGCGGTTGTCGCGATGGTCAGGAAGGAAACAGACTTGCCGCTGGACGTGCATCTCATGATCGAACGTCCCGATCACTATCTGCCGCGCTTTGTCGAGGCGGGCGCAACCTCAATCACCGTGCACGTGGAACCGGAAGCGAAACACGACGTGGCGACGACCCTCGCCTCGATTCGCGAGGCCGGTTGTCGGGTCGGTTTATCTTTGAATCCCGCCACGCCACTCGAGACGGTCGAACCATTTTTCTCGGGCTTGGATCTTCTGCTCGTCATGACGGTTCATCCGGGATTCGGCGGTCAAAATTTTCGCCCGGAAATGATGGAGAAGGTGCAACGCGCGCGAAAATGGCGCGATGACAACCACGCTGCTTTCGAAATCGAAGTGGATGGTGGCATCAACCCTGAAACTGCGACGTTGTCGGTCCAGAGCGGAGCGAATGTGCTCGTCGCCGGCACTTCCATCTTTCGCGCGGCGGACTACCGCATGGTCATCGCGAGGCTGCGCAGCGGATAGTCGCAACGGGAATCGTCATCCGCCTAGGCCGCGTGCATGCGGTGTTGTACACGAAACGACGCGCAACTGACTGAGCGTCAGAATTGCGCGTCGATCGAAATCCGAATCTGACCTACTGCTTTACGATCTCGGCGTTCTCCAGCATCGCGATACCACCGCGCTCCGCCATCTTACCCTTAACGGTCACCGTTTTGCCGGCGTGCTCCGCCAGTTGATCGTTCATCGGCTTGTGGTCACCGACGATCAAATAAGCTTTGCCGTCGCTGACGATGCCGACCGGTCCGCCGCCCTTGATGCATTTCGTGGCACAGGTGGAATGTTTATCGCCCATGGCATTGTGGTCCACGTAGCACATCATATCGACGACCTCGCCCGTGACGGTTTTCGTGGCGGAGGCATCGAGCGGCTCTTTGCCGTGCTGGTCTTCGGCCAACGCGAGCGGGGCCACGAGCAATGCGGCAGTAAACGTCACTGCCACAGTTGCTTTAAGGAATTTGGAGGAGTTATACATGCGCTACAGTCCGGCGGTATGGTGGGGCGTCAAATTCGACCGGTTCGCGAGCTAGCGCCTCTCGTCGATCAGGTCGGCAAACTGTGAGAAGAAGTAGCTCGCGTCGTGCGGACCCGGCGCCGCTTCGGGATGATATTGCACGCTGAAGATCGGCAGTTCGCGGTGACGCATCCCTTCCACCGTTCCGTCATTGAGATTCACGTGTGTCACTTCAATCTGCGGCGGAAGCGATTCAGGATCGACCGCGAATCCGTGGTTCTGCGACGTGATCGCCACTTTCCCGCTACGCAAATCTTTCACCGGCTGGTTACCGCCGCGATGGCCGAACTTCAGTTTGAATGTTCGCCCTCCGAACGCGAAACCAAGGACCTGATGACCGAGACAAACCCCGAAGATCGGCTTCTTCCCGATCAAACCGCGCAGCGCCTCGTGCGCGTAGGGAAGAGCCGCCGGATCGCCCGGCCCATTGGACAGAAAAACACCGTCTGGTTGCAAGGCGAGCACTTCATCGGCGGAGGCGGTCGCTGGCACAACCGTGACGCCGAAGCCCGATTGTCGCAGCCGCCGCAGGATATTTTCTTTGATTCCGAAATAGTAGGCGACGACACGGTGCCGGACGGGCGGCAATTTCGCCGTCGTCACTTCGCCGGCGCTGCCGCTGGCGACCGACCATTCGCCACTGCGGGTGTCGTCGGGATCCCACTTGTAGGCAGCCGCCACGGTCACTTCGCGCACAAAATCCATGCCGTCCACGCCGGTGCCGTCGAGCGCCTGCGCGACCGCTTCCGTTTCGGAAATTGCGTCACTCGTTAGGCAAGCCTTCATCGCGCCGCGCGTCCGAAGATGGCGTGTTAAAGCGCGCGTATCCACGCCCTGCAAACCGGGGATTTCCCAGCGCCGCAGATAATCTTCGAGCGATTCCTCCGAACGCCAGTTGCTCGGGATCGAGCTGAGTTCTTCCACCACAAAGCCGCGAACGTGCGGCGATCGGCTTTCCTGATCGAGCGTGTTCGTCCCGTAGTTTCCGATCAACGGATAAGTCATCGCGACGATCTGCCCCCGATAGGACGGGTCGGTCAGGACTTCCTGGTAGCCAGTCATTGAAGTGTTAAAGCAGATCTCGCCGACGCGCGTCCCGCTGGCGCCAAACGATTGCCCGTCGAAAATCCGACCGTCTTCGAGAGCGAGAATCGCGCGCACGGAAGACCGTTACCAGCGAGAGCGCAGCAGCGAAAGGGCAAAGCCTCTTCCGCAAAGAAAACGCCCGGACTGCGCGAATCCGGGCGCCTTTAAGATTTTACCCCGCTGATGCCGTTTAGGTGGATATCCCGTTCCCTTTCGGTAACGGGCGGACGACCATCGCCGGAGCGTCTGACTTCCAATTAAGGCATGTCATGTTCTCACGACGAAACAGCCTCCTAGCTAACGCAATATCGGTTCGGGAATCACACCTGTAATCTCGAACATCGCAGGGTAAATTTTGAAAGAACTATTCGCGCAACTCGACCGGTAACTCAGCCTTCAACCGCTCGCGGATGCGCGTATGTGCGACCGTCACTTCCTCGCCAGTCAGTGTCCGATTCTTGTCCCGATATGTCAATGTGTAAGCCAGCGACTTTCGGCCTGCGCCCAGGCTGGCTGCTTCTTTTCCATCGAAAAGATCGAACAATCTCGCCCCTTCCAAGAGGGGTTCCTTCGCTTCCTGCAGAACCGCAAGGATCCTCTCGTGCGCGAGGCTTTCGGAAGCGCTCAGCGCGATGTCGCGCGTGACAGCGGGGAAGCGTTCCAACTCACGAAACTCCGGCGCGTTCGCATCGTCCGTCAGGATTTCTTCGAGTGTGATCTCGGCCACGAGAACCGGCGCATGCGCACCCAGGACAGCGGCGCGCTTACTTGAAAGCTGACCGGCCATTCCGAGAATCCTGCCCTCCCTGAGAATTTCGGCGGCGAGAGCAAAATCGGCTTGGTCCGTGCGACGAAACGAGAGGACGGTGCGGCCGAGCGATTCGAGCACCCCTTTCAGATCGAAAAAATCCAGGTGCCGTTCAGCGTCGTTGCGCCAGTGAGCTTCGGCCTGCGCGCGACCTGAAAAGACCAGTGCAAGATTGAGACTCTCCTTCCCGTCCCCGGCTCGAAAGACGCGCCCGAACTCGAAAACCCGCGTGCTCGTCGCGCCGAGGCGGAGATTTCGCTCCAGCACACCGAGCAACCCCGGTATCAACGTCGGACGAAGCGCGACGTGATCTTCACTCAGCGGGTTTTTCAAGGGCAGCGCCTCTTCCTTGAAAGCGCGGGGCACGAGCACCGAAGTGCGCGCTTCGAAGATTCCGCGCGCGACCAGGGAACGGCGCAGCGCGATCTCTCGATCATAGGCCCGGTCGGCCGCCGTCATGGGCGTGAAGCGACTGCGATCGCGTGCCGGAATTTTTTCAATGCCGTAAGCGCGGACAACCTCTTCGATTAAATCCACCTCACGTCTGAGATCGCTCCGGTAACTTGGCGGCCGCCACCACGTCTCTCCCGCTTCCACACGTGTTTCGTGTAGCCCGAACTGCTGCAGGATTCGCCTGATCTCAGCCTCTGCGACCCAAAGGCCGAGGTAGCTCCGGCAGCGGGAAGGACGCAACTGTATTGCAACGTTCTCTTCGGGCAGTTTCCCTGCGACACCGATCGTCGCCTCCGCCTTACCCTGCGCGAGTTTGGCAATCAGTTCCGTGGCACGCGCCGAAGCACGGAGAGTCATGGCCGGGTCCACCCCGCGCTCGAAACGATAACTTGAGTCGCTCGGCAGATTGAGCTCGTGCGCTGTCCGCCGGACGCTGGCAGGCAGGAAATATGCGCTCTCCAGCAGGACGTGACGTGTCGCGTTCGTTACTCCCGTATCTTCCGCTCCCATTACACCGGCGATCGCGACCGCCCGCACCTGGTCGGCGACTACCAGATTTTGCGAGACTAACGAGTAAGTTTTTCCATCGAGGGCGAGAAATTCTTCTCCCGCACGGCCGAGCCGCACTTCGATGTCGCCGGAAAGCTTCTCCGCGTCGAACGCATGGAGCGGCTGGCCCAATTCAAGCATCACATAATTCGTGATATCCACGACGTTGTTGATGGACCGCAGACCGGAAGCTTCCAGCCGCGCACACAGCCATTCGGGACTGGGTCCCACCTTCACATCCGAAATACGGCGCGCTGAATAAAAGGGACATTCCCGGGATGCGGAAATGTCGACGCCAGCGGAGACGGACGGGACGTTCGGCGCCATTTCGGGAGCGCGGAGGGCGCGCGAGGTCAGGCCGGCAATCTCACGCGCGAGGCCCAGATAACTTAGCAGGTCACCGCGGTTGGGTGTGGTCTCCACCTCGATGATGGTGTCCGCGGGAAAGAGACTGCCAATCGGCGCACCGACCTTGGCGTCGGGCGAGAGGATGAGCAATCCAGCCGCATCCTCGGCAATCCCCAGCTCTTTCGCGCTGCAAAGCATTCCTTCCGACTCAACGCCACGGAGCTTGCTCGCGCGGATTTTTAGGTCGTTAGGCAAAACTGCGTCCGGCAGAGCGAGCGGCACTTTGTCGTTCAGCTGGTAATTTTTCGCCCCGCAGACGATTTGCCGGGAAACGCCACTGCCGTCGTCCACCTGGCAAACGCTGAGCCGATCTGCCTTTGGATGCGGTTGGGATGCTTTGATTTGCGCGACCACCACGCGCTCGAAATCCGCGCCGCGCCGTTCGATTTCTTCAATCTCAACCCCCGCTAGCGTCAAGGTCTCGGCCAGTTGCTCGATGCTCGCGGGGAGCTCGACGAATTCGCGCAGCCAATTAATCGAAAACTTCATGGTTCGTTAGGCGAACTGACGGAGAAAGCGCAGATCGTTCTGCGCGAACAATCGAAGATCCGGGATATCGAAGAGAATCAGTGCGAGCCGATCCATTCCGAGACCAAAGGCGAAGCCGGTCCATTTCTCCGGATCGAAGGCCAGATCAGCGCGCGCGCGATTGACCTCTTCGAAGACGGCGGGGTGCACCATGCCGCAGCCACAAACCTCGATCCATTGCTCGCCGCCTTTCAGCGCCTTCGATTTCACATCGATTTCGAAGCTCGGCTCGGTGAAGGGAAAATAGTGCGGCCGAAAACGAACCGCGGTGTCCTCTCCAAAAAGCTCACGCAGAAAAAATTCCAGCGTCCCTTTCAGATCGGCGACGCTGACTTCTTCGTCCACGTAAAGCCCCTCAATCTGATGAAATTGCGCGCTGTGCGTGGCGTCCACTTCGTCGCGCCGGTAAGCCGCACCGGGCGCGATCACACGAAGAGGCGGCGGAGCCGATTCCATGGCGCGGATCTGCACCGTTGAAGTGTGGGTCCGAAGTAACCGGCCGTCCGCCAGATAAAATGTGTCCTGCTCGTTTCGCGCGGGATGATCAGGCGCGGTGTTAAGCGCATCGAAACAATGCCATTCCGTTTCGAGATCCGGACCTTCCGCGAGCGCGAAACCCATGCGACGGAAAATCTGAATGGCACGATCGAGTATCTGCGTCAGCGGGTGCAAGGCGCCCGCCTCGGAAGCAGTGCCGGGCAGCGAAATATCGATGCCGGCGAGCGCGCCCGTTTCCTTCCCCGCCAGCAGCCGTTCGCTTGTCTGCGCGAGTGCGGCCGTGACGGCATTGCGCGTCTCGTTCAGCAGTTTACCCACGACCGGACGCTCTTCCTTTCCGAGCGTCTTCATCTGCTCGCCCCATGCGGAGATGCTCCCGCTGCGTCCGAGATAACGGACGCGAGATGCTTCCAACGCCTGTTCGTCACCGGCGGACGCGATCTCCGCCAGCGCTGAATCGCGCAGCTCTTCCAGCGGGTGGCTCATTCGGAAAAGACGTTCTGCGTTCGACGCGGAACGTTCAATTCGAAATCGAGTCGGTCAGGCCGCCTTCTTCGACTTCCCTTCGAGGGCGCCTTTCACCTGTTCGACGATCGATTTAAACGACGGCTCATCAGTGATGGCGAGGTCCGAGAGAATTTTTCGGTCGAGCAAAATGCCGGCCACTTTCAATCCTTCGGCGAAGCGACTGTAGGTCATGCCATGCGCGCGGACGGCCGCGTTTAAGCGTTGAATCCACAGCATGCGAAAATTGCGCTTCCGCGTTTTGCGATCGCGATAAGCCCAATACTTTCCCTTCATCGTCGCATCCTTGGCGTAACGGAATAGCTTGGAACGGCGGCCACGGTAACCCTTGGCCTGGTCGAGAACGCGTTTGCGTCGCTCCCGGCTAGCCGGGGCGTTAGTTGCTCTTGGCATAATCTTTTATCCCGCAAGCGGGACTCCTCTTTCAGCGAATCGTTTCCTTCGTTTCGATCTCCACAACCTCATTCGCTGATCCGGCCAAAATTTAAGCGGCCAGGTGAGCAGATCGTCGCTGCGCAGGCAGCGGGCCGGAAAGGTAAACAGGCGCACGCAAATGACAAATGGATTCCACTGAGATGCTCCGCACTTTGCGATTGGCCGGGCCGTCCGGTTTTTCTACAATTTGCGCTCCATGCATTGGTTGAATCGATATCGCGTCCCGATCCTGGCCGCGATTTGCCTGCTCTGCACGAGCCTTATCCTCGTCGTTCGTCTCTTGCCTTCGATCCCATTCGTCTCCGCGGTTTGGTCGGGCGAGCAAAGCTTCGAAGATTTAATGCAGCGGGAAGGGCGCAGAACGGAAACGCGGGGCGAGTTCGTGTTCCTCGGCATCGACCAGAGCACCATGCAGTTCACGCCCTACGACGCCGAGCAGTTGCAGGACAGCCGCGCGCTGCAGCTAATGACGGAACGTCCATTCCCTTGGTCACGCGAAGTCTGGGCCATACTGCTCGATAAGCTTTTCGCTTCCGGCGCGCGGCTCGTCATGTTCGACTTGATTTTCAATCCGCCGAACGATGGGGACGCAGCCTTTCACGAAGCCCTGGAGCGCCATCGCGACAAAGTGGTGCTGGGTGCAAACTTCGATTTCGCCGCCGTGCAGGAGCAAGGCGGCGCCGCGCAACTGATCCAGCCGAACACCACATTGATACCGTCGCCGCAGATTGAAGACGATCGAGTTGGCTACGTGGTTTTTTTCGCGGACCCGCTCGACCAGAAGATTCGAACCGTGCGTTACACCGTCACCGACCTGCAGCTTTCCGGCCAGCGCGCGAATCCCGGTGAGAAACCGTATGTCTCGCTCTCGGGTCGCGGCCTGCAGAAACTCGGCCTGGGAGCAGATCTACCGCACGATCTCGAGGCGCGCCGCATGCGATTCTGCGCGGAGGACGCTTTTTCGCCGCGTCCGCTGTGGGAGCTTTTCGATACCAAACTCTGGCACGCGAATTACGCCGACGGCGCTTTCTTTAAAGATAAAATCATCGTGATCGGCTCGTCGGCTCAGGTCGTGCACGATGTTTTCTCGACCCCGCTCGGACCCGAGACCGCCGGCCCGGCGCTGCATCTCCATGCGTTGGCCGCGGCGATGCGACACGAGTTCCTCAGCGTTACGCCACCGTCCGCACGATACGCGCTGGTTGTGGGCGCGGGAGTGCTCGCCTGGCTGCTGGTGGCGTTCGTTCGCCGGCCGCTGATATCAATTGTGCTCTTGATCACGGTCAGCGCCGCATATCTCGGGGCGGCCCGGATTGCCTACGATCGTGTCGGTTTGCTCTTGTTAGTTGTTCCCGTCCTGAGCGCGTTCTTGAGCAGCGGACTCTACGCCCTTGGGTTCGAGTACTTCCTTGAACGCCTCGAAAAAGTGCGAACACGCCGGACACTGGAGCGTTACGTCTCGAAAAATCTCGTGAAAGAGATTCTGGAGAACCCGCACGGATTCTACAGCACCATGCGGGGCGCGAGAAAACCGGTGACCGTTTTGTTTTCCGACCTGGTCGGTTTTACGACCTTGAGCGAGAGAGCCGATCCCGAGGAACTGGTGCGGCAGCTCAATGAATATCTGAGCGGGATGGTCGGCGTCGTTTTCGAGAATGAGGGCACGCTCGATAAATTTATCGGAGACGCCATCATGGCCGTCTGGGGCAACGTGCGCAGCGAAGGCGTCGCGGAAGACGCGAAGGCGGCCGCGCGCACAGCGCTCGGAATGCGGCGCGCGCTCAGAAAATTGAATGAAGGCTGGCGCACGGAAGGCCGGATGGGGCTCGGCATGGGCATCGGGATCAACCAAGGCGAAGCACTTGTCGGTAACATCGGGTCCTACGCGCCTAACGAACGGCTCGACCCGACTGTGATCGGCGATGCGGTGAATCTGGCTTCGCGTCTCGAAGGACTCACCCGCACCTACGCCGTCGACATTCTCGTCGGGCCGACAGCGACGGAATTGATCCGGGAAGATTTCCACCTCCGGAGCGTCGCGCGCGTCCAGGTGAAAGGAAAAACGCTGCCCGTCGAAGTTTCGACCATCATCGCCGCGAAAGGCGACGAGGTGGACGGCGATCTGCTGAAATGGCTCGGATCGTACGAGGAGGGAATCATTAAATTCCGCGCGCGCGAGTTTACGCAGGCAAAAAGTTTGTTCTCCGGGTTCCTCGAATTTTATCCGGACGATTATCTTGCGAGGATGTACCTCGACAGCGCGTTGCAGTACGAGCAACAGCCACCCGACGAAGCCTGGAACGCGGTCGAGGTGTTCAAGAAGAAGTAGGCAAACTTTCGCCGCCGGTGAGCGGCGCGCGCTCAAGGTTTGACCGGGATGATGACGTCGCGTGAATGCGCCAGTTGACCGAAACTGTTGTGGCGCGAATCGACAGCCCACACTGTCAATTCGCATGGCCCGGGCGAGAGATTCGCCACGACCGGAAACAATTCAAACGGGACGCATCCTTCGTGATTTGCTTTCGCTGGATCGAGCGCGAGCGCGGCGACGGGCGTCAGTGCATTTGTATCGGAACGGCGGGTCACGAGGATGTAATCGGGAGTTTTCGATTTCGATCGTACCACCGAGCCGACCATCTTCACCGTTGCGTTTTCAACGTGACACACGTCGAGCGAGCCGTTCGTCGCGTCTGCACCGCTGCGCGGGAAATGGGTAGCTGCGATTGCCGCGGAGACCTTTCGCAGTCGGATAAAGCCGGCGTCGTGAAACCGGCGATATTGGTTTTTCGCCCACTCGCTGTTGGGATGAAGGCGTTTGAGATCCGGGTTGTTCGGCATCAGATCGCTGAAAACGAGGGCGGTCGTGCCGAGCACACGGATGGTCCGCTCATATGCCATCCCTTTCATTGTCGTGACGAACGTTCCCAGCGCGAGAACGAGAATGATCCCGAACGCGCACGCTGCTACTGGCGCACGCAGAGCGCAATCTTCCGCCGTTTCGCGCGTCTGGCGCCACGCCGCTAGCGCACAGAACAATCCGATCAACCCGATCGGCAAGTAGACCGAGAACGTGATGTAACGAGAGCTGTAAGCGGTTTGAAGGCCGAGACCGAGCCGGCCCATGGATGTGCTGACGCCGGCAATGAGGGCGTAGGCGCCGATGGCGGTCCAGACGTAGCAAACATTGCGCATCGACGGGTCGCGCGCTTTCCACCAAACGTACGCGGCCGTGACGACGAAAGCCGTGAGAAGTGCGGCCCCTAAGTAGGCGGCGATCTCGTTATTCCCAACCGAAATGGAAGAGCCGAGCCAGCGGAAGAAAAAGCGCGCGAGATCGAAAGGTGTCGCGAGCGCGGACCCGAAGGCCGGGTGGTGCGCCGGCGGATGATAATCACGAAAATAAAACCAGATCGCCGCCGCCGCCGCCGCGACGTAAACGCCGTACCAAGTCCATTTACGCTGAGGCGACGCTGTTTCTCCCGCTGCGAAACCGCCGAAGGCGAGCGGCCAAATCTCCATGCCGTTCGCGTTCGAAAACGTGCTGAAAATGCCGCAGCAAATTCCGATGATCACTTTGCCTTCGATCGGTTGCGCGGAAGCATTGATGAGCAGCGCGCAGGCGAGCATCGCGGATGGAACGACGAGCGAAAAGTTCAGCCCCATCAGCCAGCTCTCGTGCTGCGATGGCGAGAACAGCAGGAGATTGACCGCGAACATCGCGGCGAGTTTCGCCGGCAGCGAAAGATTCGGGATTCGCCGCAGCAGCTTCCAGAGGAGCCACGAGATCACACACACCGTCGCGAAGAGCAGGAGAATTGGCACGCGCGCGTCCCAGCGCGTCCACCGCACGAGCAGCATCAGGATGAGGTGCGGAAAGAAGAAGCGGCTCTCGTTATGCTGCCCGATCAAATCGGCGAACGACAGCGTCCCTTGCTTGAATTTGAGGAAAACGTTGCCGACGTCCCACTCGTCCATGAACGGGATGTCGACCCAGTTCTGCACGAGCTGAACGAGAAGCACAAGAGCCGGCGTCCACGCGACCAGTCCGAACGCGAGGGGACTCGGCACCGATTTTTTTGAAGACGTGGCCATCGCTACGAAGTGGAACCAAGAAAGCGGTTCGTGCCCGCTCTTGATAGCGAAAATTCTCCGCGCAGCTTAAAGAACCTCCATGAATTCCAGCGAACCGCGCAGTTTTCACTTCCTC
>DASYVG010000344.1:0-4664 GCA_035937255.1 Chthoniobacterales bacterium
AAGGCGCGCCGTAAGACGATCGTTTTCGTCACGCACAACGTCCGCGAGGCAGCGTGCCTTGGATATCGCGTCCTCCTGTTTTCGCCGCATCCGGGCCGCATACAGGAAGAATTCGTGGTCGATCTCCCTCGACCACGAGACATCAACAGCGTCGATCTCGCAAGCTATGCGACGCGGATTATGCGCTCGCTCAAAGGGTTCACGCATGACGGCGGAGAAACCGGCGAATGAAACGCTTTCTGTTGTCCGCGGCGTTTTTTGTAACATTGCTTCTGATCTGGGAATGGGTCTTCCGTGCGCGTATCTGGTCGCCGGTGCTTCTTCCGGCGCCAGAGCAAGTCGGCAGCTATCTAAAGAGCGCGGCCGAGGATGGAACGCTCTGGCACGCCACAATCATCACGATGCGTCGTCTTCTCATTGGCTACGTCGTCGGGATGATCGGCGGTCTTCCCCTTGGGCTCTTGACGGCCCGCTGGAATTTTTTTCGCGACACGATCGGCACGATGGCGCTGGGCTTGCAGACTTTGCCGAGTGTCTGCTGGGTTCCGCTCGCTTTGCTTTGGTTTGGCCAGAGCGAAGCCGCGATGTTGTTCGTAGTCGTGATGGGCACTCTCTGGTCGGTTGTGATTGCGACGGATACTGGCGTCCGAAATGTCCCGCCGATTTTCCGTCGCGCGGCTCTCACGATGGGATCGAAGGGGCTGCACATGTGGCTGAAAGTCATCCTGCCCGCAGCGCTGCCGTTTGTGGTTAGCGGAATGAAGCAAGGCTGGGCGTTTGCGTGGCGCTCGCTCATGGCCGCTGAAATTTTTGTCACCATCCTGACAGGGTTTGGTCTTGGCCAGTTGCTGCATTACGGACGAGAGTTGAGTGCGATGGATCAGGTGATCGGAATCATTGTCGTAATCGTCGTGATCGGATTGCTCGCGGATAAAATCTTCTTCTCGCCAATCGAGCGGTTCCTGCATCGCCGATGGGGAACAAGCCAGGCATGAAATTGTCCCGTCGTTCCGTCGAGCCCACCTCGGCGCAGCGTGAGATCAGAATCGTAAACGAACTGGGATTGCACGCGCGGCCCGCCGCTGAATTCGTCCGCAAAGCGCACGGCTTCCGCTCCGAGATTTGGCTGATTAAAGAGGGGCAGCGCTTCTCCGCGACAAGTCTCATCGAAGTGATGCGCGCTAATCTGGAGCGCGGCGCAGCGGTCACGCTCGAGGCCCATGGCGTCGACGCCGAAGTCGCAGTGGACGCGCTCGAAGAGCTCGTGCGCAATCTCCGCGACGTTGACTGATCGAGAAATTAGCGGAGCGGCCGCGCCACCAGAATTCCTGAATCGGAACGGTAGCGATTCAGATACGTGCTCAGGCGCGAATCGATCACGACCTTCCCATAATTGTAGGGCGCGGAAGCGTGCATGAAGTGCAACACGCCGTCTTCGGCGCGCAACGCCAGACCGACATGTGAGGTCGCGAATTGTCTGGGGCCATCGCGCGAGACAATCGCAATGATATCGCCACTCCGCAGCCTCGATTCAATCGCGGGGACACGAGCTTTTGGAATTTGATAAAGGGGGCGATTCGAAACGCGAGCCTCCATCGAGCGCAGGGGCCCGAGCAACGCGCGATTCGCCGCCAGATATCGATAGTGCCGCCAGCCGACTGTCATTTCACGAGCCGCATGAGGTACGCTCTTTCCGCCGAAAGTGCGGGTGAGATCCTGGACGAGGCCGCGCCGGTCATTATCCGTTAACCAGTCTTCGAGATAATGAAGACGCGACAGGTATTCGCCCGTGCATTCGCCGCCGCGGTAGCGATCCACTTCGATGTAATGAAGCATGCGTTCGGGCGTCCAATTCTCCGGCGCATCGTCCAGCAGGCGTGCGAAAGCGAGCGCGTTCTCGAAAAAGGTCCAGCAATCCATCCCGGTAAAATTGACCGAGGGCGCCTCGATTCGGTTATCGATCTCGAGCGAATATGATTTGTAACGCGTGCCCAGCATTGCCCGCCCGACCGCGGTGGTGCGTTCGCCGATCGGAAGCGACTTCCAATCGTTCTGCCGAGCCTGTTCCGCCAGCCGATCGAAGCGATCCCGGCCTTTGAAAACTGTGCTGAAAGGCAACCGCGATTCTGCCTCCGCGCCCGCCAGCGTGACGAACAAAAAGAGAAAGGCGAGGACCGTGTTGCGCATGCCGACGAATGTCCAGTGAAACGAATCTTGCGCAAGGTGTCGCGCGGCCGATCGACGTGCTCTCCTGGCACGGAAGGACATCGTCGGAGCGAAGCACGAAACCAGATGCAGCCCCAAAGTGGTGCCGTAACTTGGCTCCGTGCAGGATCTTTTCGGCACCGCGACCGAGGACCAGGCGATCGTCGTTGACTCGGCCGCACCGCTTGCGGCGCGGATGCGCCCGCGATCGTTCGATGAATTCGCCGGCCAGAAACACATTCTCGCGCCGGGGAAGCTTCTGCGCCGCGCCATCGAAGCCGATCGGCTGCCTTCCGTGATTCTCTCCGGCCCTCCCGGGACCGGTAAGACAACGCTGGCGCAGATTATCGCCGAAACCACGCGCGCGAAATTCGAACGACTGAGCGGCGTCGAAAGCAACGTCGCGGAGATGCGCCGCGTCGTTGCTTCCGCCACCAACCGCCGCCGCACCTCGGGTCAACGAACGATTTTATTCGTGGACGAGATTCATCACTTCAACAAGGCGCAGCAGGACATTCTGTTGCCTGATGTGGAGAGCGGAAACCTGCGCCTGATCGGGGCGACGATTTACAATCCCTTCTTTTATGTAAACAGCGCACTCGTTTCCCGTTCCCAGGTATTTCAGCTGGAGCCGCTCAGCATCGATCAATTATGCGAACTGATTGATCGAGCGCTGGCGGACGAAGAACGAGGTCTCGGTAAACATCGCGTCGCGCTTGATCCGACGGCGAAACGCCACCTGGCGAAGATCAGCGATGGGGACGCGCGTAAATGTTTGAACGCGCTCGAAATTGGCGTGCTTACGACGGCGCCGGACAGAAGCGGCGTCATCCAGTTCACTCTCGCAGTGGCGGAACAAAGCATTCAGCAGAAAGCAATCGTCTATGACCGCGCCGGCGACGCGCATTACGACACGATTAGTGCCTTCATCAAAAGCATGCGCGCGTCCGACGAAAAGGGCGCGATCTACTGGCTCGCCAAAATGCTGCACGCGGGCGAAGACTCCCGCTTTATCGCCCGGCGCATCGTGATCTTCGCGAGCGAAGACGTCGGGCTGGCGGACGCCGAGGCGCTGCCGCTCGCGATCGCCACGCAACAGGCGGTCGAGTTCGTCGGGATGCCTGAGGCGCGGATTCCCCTCGTGCATGCCACCGCCTACATGTGTCGCGCACCAAAAAATCGCGACGCCTACGACGCGTTGAAAGCGGCGACTGAGACGATCGAGACCGAGCAGACCGAGCGCGTGCCGGAGAAGCTGAAGAACAAGCACTTCCCGGTCAACCCGACCGAGCTGAAGAAGAAAGAATGAGCCCCGCCGAGTTTCAGCGGAAGTGGTTCAGGTTTTCGGGCAAGGAAACATCGGCCTACCAGGAACACTTCAACGATCTCTGCGCGTTGCTCGGCCAGCCATCGCCGGTCGCCGCCGATCCCACCGGCATTGAGTCGTTTTGTTTCCAGAAGCGCGTCGTCAAGGATGCCGAGCTGTTGTTGCACGAGCCAGCATCTGAATCATCTGGAGGGCACCTCGCCGTCGGTGCTTCGGCCCACCCGGAAGCGACAGCGCGCTTCCCTCCAGCTGCCGGAACGGTTCCCGCCGAAAAGCGTGGCTGCGCCGATGTCTGGAAACGCGGCTGCTTCGCGTGGGAATACAAAGGCAAAAAGAAGAACCTCGACGAAGCCTATCGCCAGCTCCTGCGCTACCGCGAGTCGCTCTTCAACCCGCCGCTCCTCGTCGTTTGCGATTTCGACCGCTACCTCGTTCGCACGAACTTCAACGGCACCGTCCAGGAGACGCACGAGTTCACGAACGCGCAGATCGACCAGCCGTGGGTTCTCTCGCTCCTGCGCGCGGTCTTTACCGATCCCGAGTTTCTCAAGCCGCAGCGCACCACCGCCGAAGTTACTGAAAAACTCGCGCAGCAGATCGGCGAGGTCGCTCGCTCTTTACAAAAACGCGAGAGTGTCGAGCTGATAGACGCGAAATCGCGCCGCGAACATTCCGTCGCGCAGCGCAAAAACCTGCGCATCGCGCGTTTCCTGAATCGCATCGTCTTCTGCTTCTTTGCCGAGGACACGGGGCTGCTGCCGAAAGATGTCGTCACCGGTATTTTCAAAACGGGCGCCGATGATCCGTCGCATTTCGCCGAGACGCTCGAAGACCTTTTCCGCACGATGACGAAAGGCGGCCGCTTCGGCGCGCACAAGATCCGGCATTTCAACGGCCACCTCTTCGAAGACGCCACCGTCTTCGAGCTGACGGAAGAAGAGATCGGCAAGCTTGCCGTCGCGGGCGAGGCCGACTGGCAATTCATCCAGCCGAGCATCATGGGCAACCTCTTCGAGCGCGGGCTCGATCCCGACCAGCGCGCGCAGCTCGGAGCGCACTACACGAGCGAGGAAGACATCAAGACGCTCGTCGAACCGGTGCTGATGGCGCCGCTCCGCGGTGAGTGGAGCAG
>DASYVG010000345.1:0-14375 GCA_035937255.1 Chthoniobacterales bacterium
GATAAAGAAGGCTTCGCACGCCTGAATGCCGAGCGCACCGAAAACGGTCTTCCGGTTTTTGCTAATCCGCGCAATGCAGCGGCGGGTTCATTGAAACAACTCGACCCGGCGATCGCGGCGCAACGCCCGCTTGGCGTTGTCTTTTACGGAACCGGCGCTGTGGAAGGCGCCGAACTCACCGCGCACTCGGAGCTGTTCCCGTTTCTGCAAAAACTCGGGCTGCCGCCCGGCGGACGATGGTGGCGCGCGAATTCCGTCGACGAAATTCTCAACGCGATTAACGAGCTCGACCGCGTGCGACATGATTTCGCCTACCAGACGGATGGCGCAGTCGTGAAGGTCGATTCGTTCGCACAGCGCGAGCAGCTCGGCTTCACGGCGAAATCCCCGCGCTGGGCGATCGCTTTCAAATACGAAGCGGAGCGCGTGGAGACGCGCCTGCAGGACATCTTGATTCAGGTGGGACGAACGGGAACGTTGACGCCCGTAGCTCTTTTGGAACCTGTCACCGTGAGCGGCAGCTGCGTGGCACGAGCCACTTTGCATAACGCGGAGGAAATAGAACGAAAAGATATTCGCATCGGGGACGTAGTGGTGGTCGAAAAAGCTGGCGAAGTCATCCCAGCGGTCGTTTCAGTCCGCGCTGATTTGCGCAGCGGCCGCGAGCGGAAATTTCACATGCCGACGAAATGTCCGGTGTGTGGCAGCAAAGTCTTCCGGGATGAAGGACAGGTCGCGATTCGTTGCGTGAACAGTCAATGTCCGGCGCAGCTGCGGCGTCGCGTCGAACACTTTGCGGCGCGCGGCGCGATGGACATAGAGGGCTTGGGCGAAGCCATGGTCGGTCAACTGGTGGAGAAGGAGCTTGTCGCGGACATCGCCGGCATCTACGCACTCGATCGCGCCAAGCTGGCCGGGCTCGAACGGATGGGCGACAAAAGCAGCGCGAAACTTTTGGCGGCGATCGAAGCGAGTAAGGCACGACCGCTCTGGCGACTCGTTTTCGGTTTGGGAATCCTGCACGTCGGCGTGAGCGCATCGCGCGCGCTGGCGCGGCATTTCCGCAATCTCGAGTCGATGATGGAGAGTTCAGTCGAAGAACTGCAGCGATTGCCAGACGTGGGTGCAATTGTCGGAAAAAGCATCCAAGATTTTTTTCGCGAGCCGCATAATCGGAGAATCATCGGCCGCCTGCAGGCGGCCGGCGTTCGACCGGTCGTGGAAGAGCCCGCGACCCCCGCACAGCCCAATGCCTTCCGACAAACCACCTGGGTCATTACCGGAACGCTCACGCAACCACGCGATGAGATCGCAGAGTTAATCGTCGAGCGAGGCGGAAAGGTCAGCACAAGCGTGGGCAAGAAGACAAGCTATCTGCTGGCGGGGGCGGATGCGGGCAGCAAACTGGCGAAGGCGCGGCAACTCGGAATTCGGATCCTGAGCGAGGCTGACTTCCACGAGATGCTCTGACCGCTGCGGCCTTACGGCGTGCGACTGATCGGAGCGTCCAGCCTCAACGGAATACTTTGGCGAGGCGAGAGAGGCGACGCGATGACCGGAGGATGCTGGGCCGCCGGATGAAAATCCGCCTGCACTTGAAAAGTGAGCATCTCATTTCCGCGCTTGACCGTGATCGGCACCGTGTCGCCCGCGGTGATGAAGAAGGAAGCATCCAGCACATCCTCCGGCTCGCGCACTTTTGTTTTGCCGACCTGAAGAAGAATGTCGCCGGTTTTCACGCCGGATCCCTCCGCGGGCGTGCCTTCCATGATGTCTTTCATCCGGGCGCGCGAACCATCAACGCCAGTCTCAGCTTCTTCGACATTAATGCCGATCCAGCCGTGGCGCGGCTCGCCAAAACGGACGAAGTCGCTCCGGATCTTTTCGGCGGCATCGATCGGCAACGCGTAGCAGGCCGAGCCGTTATCCAGACTGCTGACCAAAATACCAATTACTTCGCCTTTGAAATTCAGGAGCGGTGCGCCCGCTTCGCCGCGTTGCGTCGGCAAATTCACACGTACGTGAGTAGTCGAAAAATAGCGGCCCAGAAATTTGCGATCGAAGCCCGCGACCATACCGAAGCTCGGAGTTTCCGGCAGATCGAGCGGGAACCCGATCGTGACGACCGGCGTCGCAACTTCCAACTGCTCCGATTTCCCGATCGGCAGCGAAGGCGTCAGCATGTCGATCTTGAGCATAGCCAGGCCGCTCCGCAAATCGGTCATGATTTGCCGGGCTGGAATTCTTTTACCGTCCATTTCGACCGCGAAATTATCGGCTTCTCCGCCGACGGAATAGGCCGTGAGGATCGTGCCGGCGGGATCAACGAAAAAGCCTGTCCCGACGATATCGCTGTGTTGATCGGCGGCATGGATTTTCACGACCGCCCTGGCAGCGCGATCGAAAATCTCCTTCACCTCGCGACTGATGGAATTCGCAGATCGCTCTTCGGCTCGGGCCACACTCGCCGTGGCGAAAGCAAGGAGGAGCGCAAGGAGCGGCGTCAGCACAGGGGCAAGGGAACGGCACGGATGACCCGCGCCGTTTTTAAAACCGGAAAGCCGGCTCATAACTCACGGGAACAGTGTCGAGCACGTAACGCGGTGGCGTCGCGGCTCGCTGAGTGTGGGAGCTTTGTCTGACGTTACGAGCGAGCCGGGAGCCGAAGTCGCGCGTTGCGACAGGTGAAGAGAGACTCCACGCCGCAGCCGTTGCGGCCGGCGGAGTGAGCGCGGCCGTCTCCTGCAAAGCGACGTCGTTCGAAACTGGGGTCTGATAAACTTTGAGCGAGACGACAGCTGCACAAATCATGACTGCCGCGACCGCCACCGGATAGGAGGTGAACACCGGCACGTTCAAGCTGAACATGAAGTCATGCGCGCGCTGCCAGCAGATGCGCCAGAGCGGCTGGCGCAGCAATTCGTCGCGTTGACGACGATGAAACTCGTGCAGGAAATTCTCGAAGTAAGCCGGCGGCGGCTGCTCGTAGCGTTTCAAGCGAAGCAGCTTACCGATATCGTTTTCGTTAAACTCGTCCATGCACTAAATCGTCGGGCCGTTAACCAACGGGGTTCTTGCGGAATTCGTCCAGATAATTCTGCAGCTGGCGATTCGCATAGAAAAGTCGCGATCGCACCGTCCCTTCCGACACCCCGAGAATTTTGCTGATCTCAGCGTGCGGCATTCCTTGAATGTGAAACATGGTGACCACGGCTCTGTGTTCATCAGACAATTTCATCATGGACTCGTTCAATCTTCGCTGGAGCTCGGTCAGGTCCGCTTCCCGCACCGGACTGCTCGTGGCGGTCAGCTCCAGAAACTCTTTGTCGTTTTGCACGTTGCCATCAATGTCATCGAGACTGAGGTGAAAACGCCGGCCGCGTTTTTTCAGAAAGTTCAGCGTCATGTTCACGGCGATCGAATGGATCCAGGTGTAAAAGGACGACTTGCCGCGGAACCCCCGAATCGACTTGTAGGCCTTCGAGAAAACATCCTGCAGCAGGTCGTTCGTGTCCTCGTGATTCGAGGTCATGTTATAAACCAGCCCGTAAAGCCGCGGCGTATACTTCACGACCAACTGATCGAACGCCGCCACTTCGCCGTCCTGCGTGCGGGCGACAAGCTGCTGGTCTTCGTCCGATCTCGGTTGATCCATCGCGTCGCGTTTAGCCTTAACACGCGGACGCACACCGGACGATAGCAAATCGG
This sequence comes from Chthoniobacterales bacterium, assembly GCA_035937255.1. Lineage (GTDB taxonomy): Bacteria > Verrucomicrobiota > Verrucomicrobiia > Chthoniobacterales > UBA10450 > JACCXL01. The sequence continues at coordinate 3,709 of DASYVG010000345.1, forward strand.
TTAGGCGACGCGCCGGCGGCGGCAATGCGACCGAAGGACTCATTTTCTTTGTCCCGGCTGCGCCCATCAATTGCGCCGATCGCGCACGGAAAGAAGGTAGAGCAGATTTCCCAGTGTGGCGACAAAGGCCGCGACGTAGGTCAGCGCGGCGGCATTGAGAACCTTGTTCACGCCCAGCATTTCCTGGCCGGGTTGTACGATCCCCATCTGCTGCAGGATGATTTTGGCGCGGCGAGAGGCGTCGAATTCAACCGGCAAAGTGATCAACTGAAAGGCGAGCAGAACCAGGTAGCAATAAATGCCCAGCGTGATGAATCCCGTGAGATGGAAAAAGAATCCGCCGAAGATGACGAATGGCAGCATCTGCGACGCAATCTGGGTCACTGGGACGATCGTCATGCGCCACTGCAGCGGCGCGTAGGCTTTCGCATGCTGAATGGCGTGGCCGGTCTCATGCGCCGCAATCCCAAGCGCGGCGACGGAAGGCGTGTTGTAAACGTCGGTCGATAGGCAGAGGCGTTTGCTCGTGGGATCGTAATGGTCGCCGAGATAATCGTTCGTCTCCACCACCTGCACGTCGCGAATCTGCGCTGCCTGTAAAATTTCGCGCGCCGCTTCCGCACCGCTGATGTTCGAGCTGGCACGGACCTGGCCCCATTTTTTGAAGGCACCCTTCACCCGGAACTGTGCCAGGAGCCCAATGACCAGCGGAACGCCGACCAGCAGCAGCCAGTTGTGCCCGAAAAATCCTCCACCGAATCCCATGGGATAGTACATAGCTCGACTTGATCTTACACGACCTTAGACGCGATGCGGCGTCGTTCGTTCAGATTTCGAGACGTTTCTCGAAACGCGAGAGCATCCGGATACCGGTCCTGGTCACGACCACGACATCTTCGATCCGCACGCCACCCAGCCCGGGATAATAAAGACCAGGTTCGACCGTCAACGTCTGGCCCGCCTTGAAGACCGTTTTCTGAAAACGCGGGAACTCGTGAATCTCAAGTCCAAGGCCGTGACCGGTGCCGTGAAAAAATCCGACGTTGCGTCCGTCGCGCGTTTCCGTCGGATAGCCCCGATCGGTAAAGAGCTGCTTGATTCGATTATGCAGCTCGAGGCCGTCCACCCCCGGCTTCATATTTTTCAAACCGAGCGCTTGACCCTCGCGCACCGTCTCCCAAAGGCGGCGTTGCTCTTCGGTGGCCCGGCCGCGCACCACCGTCCGCGTGATGTCGCCGAAGTAACCGGTCTTCGCGTCACGGGGAAAAACATCGAGGATAATCAGTGCATCGGCGTAGAGCGGCCCAGATCCGCGCTCGTGCGGATCGCAGGCCTGGTCGCCGCCCGCCACGATGGTGTTGGCGGGCAGGCCGCCAGCCCGCAAGATCGCGGAATCGATTTCCGCGCGCAGAATCTCTGACGTTAAGACACGACCGAACCAGTCGAGCTTCTTGCCGCGGCGCGAGCGGCAGGCGGCCAACACTTCCATGGCACGAGCGAGCCCCTGCTCGGTGATCGAAAGCGCGCGCCGCATCTGGCGCAGTTCGTCGTCTGTCTTTGCTTCCCGTGCCGGCCAGAAAAGCCCGTTCGCCGTCTCGAGTCGGATCTTGTTTCCCTCCAGCACCTGCGCCAGGCGCAGCGGAAAGTTCGACGGCACCAGCGCCGAACGCACGCCGCGTTTGCGCAGGAAATGCGAAACCACTTTCTCGAACTCCGGCGCTTTTTTTGCACCGTTCTGCACTTCGCGCTCAAACTCGCCGTAAGGAAGAATTTCATCGACCTGCGCCTGCTTCCGGCCACGGTCGATCTCGAGATCACTCAACAGGATCGTGCGTTTGCCATTTTGCTCGAGGAAAACGAACGGATCGCCCACCACGAGCCGAGTCGCGTAAAGCATATCGGCGTCTTGCTCGCTGGCGGCGACGATCAGCCGCGTCGAATTTTTTGTTCGCTTCATCGTCAACTTCTCCGCACTTCCAACTGACGGCGCAAGATCCAGTGCAGGAGTCCAAGAAGCGCAAGCGATGAACCGACCAGCACCGCGGTGTTGAACGTAAATACGCTCACCTGCGCGCTGAGATAGCGTTTCGTTTCGCCGAAAAACACGTTCAGCTTCCCGCCGCGGCGATAGTCGTTCTGCTCCATCTCGGCATTCGAGATCAGATCCGAGACCTTCTGATTTACATAAAGCTGCTCTGCCGTGACCGGGCCAACCGCCGCCTTGAAAAGCGCGCGGTCGAAAGGCCGTTTGCGATCGAGTACCTCATCGACTCGATGCAGATAACCATCCAGTTCTTCGGCGCTCTTGGCTTCCAATCCGGAGAGCACCGCAAGAGTCTCCTTTAGCTCGTCGAGGCGTTTGCTCTCCGCCGCCTTTTCGTGCCGCGAAACGATCCGATCGATCTCCCGCTGGGCGCGTTCCTGCCGTCGCGTGAGCGGATTCAATTTTGCCTGCGCGACGACCAATTCTTCGTAGGACCAGCGCATCGCGATGAACTGGCAGACAAAAGGCACTTGCAGCTTGCTGCTCATCTTTTGTCCCTCCTCATCCGAGGGATGCTCGGAGAACCAATGGGTGAGCGTGTAGACCAAGGCGAGGTTTCGGTTCATATCCTCGTACTTAATCAATGCTCCCCCCATGATGATCTGCGGAATCAAAACCAGCGGAACGATGTTGGCCGCTGTCTTCGGATCAGCCACGAGTGATGAAATGACAAGGCCGAGGGAGATTCCGCCCATCGCGGTCATCAACATCATCCCGAGGTAGAGCCAGAACATGCCGCGAATCGCGAGAATGTAATTGCCGATCAGGACGAAAAGAACGCACTGCAGCAACGCGAAGAAGGTCAGCGAAAGTGTCTTGGAGAGGACGTAATAAGAGAGGCGAACGTTTAGATTTCGCTCCCGCTGCAAAACGGCACGATCCCGGATAATGTCGTCCGCGCTGTTCGTCAGGCCGAGGAACATCGCGACGATCAGGCTGAGAAACAAAAACGTCGGAATGTGATAGGCGGATGCGAAGTCATATTGACCGCTGTCCGAGTAGCGCAGCAACGTCGCGATCATGAGAGCGAGAACCGGCGCGACGCCGATCGTGATCACGAGGTTGGCGCGGTTGCGCAGTTTGCTGATGAACGCGCGCCGGAGCAGAGTCCGCAGCTGCGTCCATTCATCATGCCAGCGAAACGAGCTGCGCTTTTTCTGCGCAGGTTCCTCTGGCAGGGCGGGAATTGCTTCCCGCCGCAGCGAGACCTGTTTGACGTCCTGAATGAGCCGGAAGGCCTCGTACTTGTCGCGCCAAAATTCCGGAGAATAGCGCCGCGCCGGGACCAGCTGGCCGCGGTTGTTCTCCTCGTAAATTACATCGCCGCTGATGTCACGTAGCGGTGTCTCCAGAACATCGAAGATGAATTCGGGCCGCGTGGTGCCACACGAGGCGCAGGCGCCGAGATCGGCCCCAAACTGATGTTGATGCTCTGCTTCGGCGAAGTAGCGCAACATGTCCGTCGGCGTGCCAAAGAAGACCAGGCGCCCGCCCTTATCGAGCAGGATCGCCTTGTGAAACATCTGAAAAAGTTTCGAACTCGGCTGGTGGATCGTCACCATGATGATCTTGTTGTGCGCCATGCCGCGGATGATCTCGATGACGTGCTCCGAATCTTTCGAGGACAATCCGGAAGTCGGCTCGTCGAACAAATAGACGTCCGCAGAACCGATCATATCGAGGCCGATATTGAGACGCTTTCGTTCGCCGCCACTGAGGGTTTTCTTAACCGGGCTGCCCACCACGCTATCGCGACGCTCGCTCAGCCCGAGCTCCACCAGCTTGCTTTCGAGCCGGCGGGTGCGATCACGCCGCGAAAGATGCGGGGACCGGATCGCGGCCGCGAACTGCAAATTCTCACCAATGGTGAGGTGTTCGTCGAACGCGTCTTCCTGAGGAACGTAGCTGATGTAGCCCTTCAGCTGATCGAGGTTCCGGTAAAGCGAGCGATCATTCAGAAGAACCTGGCCGCGGGTCGGCTCGAGTTGTCCACCCAGCACTTTCAGAAGCGTGCTCTTGCCGCAACCGCTCGCACCCATCACGCAGACGAGTTCGCCGCGATTGATCGCGAACGAAATCCCTTCCAGCGCCACTTCGGAGTTGCCGAAGCGATGATTGATGTCGCCGACTTCGAGACTGCGAATGATGTTGCGCTCTTCCTCGATGATGCGCTCGGAAAAATCGCAGCGCAGAAACTGCCCGACATCGATGCGAATGGTGTCGCCATCGCGCAGCGGCGCGGTCGTGCGCACAGCGGTGTCCCCGACCATGATCGGTCGGTCAGCTTCGATCACCTCGAGCGTTCCGATCCGCTGGTCGTAATCGCAGAAAATCTTCAGGAGCACGTCGCCGCTCGTGCCGGGCGAAAGCAGGATATCGTCGGCTTCGAGCAAGCTCGGATTGTTTGAGACCAGGTATTCAGACTTGGATGCCTTGAGCTGGAAGCGGCCGCCCATGGCGCGGGTGCGCCGGCGCAAATCGATCAGATCCAGCTCGCTGTCATTGTGAAAAACGATGCGGTCCTCCAAGGCCGCCTCAATCTGCGTGCCGGCTCCGAGTTTGACGCCGTTGAGTACGGCATCCACATCGCGCAACGCTTTCACGCGGACCTTGAGGCCGAAGGTGACTTCCAGGGAACTTTCGCGCGAGCGGGAGCGCTCGAGTTGAACTTCATCCGCATCCCGATGCACGCGAACGAAGACCTGCGGCAGCGAGACGTTCTTCTTCGCGTTGAAATAGGCCGCGAGCTCCTGGTAGGTCAGGAACTGGTCGCCCACCAGAATGCGCTGGCCAGGGTAGATGCGGCAGAATCCCCCGCGCAGCAGGGGCCGGCCGCGCACGGACACGGTCTGCGCGCTGTAATTTTTTAGCAGAATCAGCTCGTGATAACGAAAGGCGAGAAGGCGATCGTTGCCGCTCAAACTCTTCAACGCCACGTCCGAGGTGCCGTTAGTTCCGAAAGAAACCGACTCCAGCGGAGACGCGCCGCGCTGGTAGATGGCGGGATCAGAATCCTCCGAGGCGTTCAGTTGATAGACAATATCGATTGCCTGCGCGGCCATGCCCAGCTGTGACATGAACGAATAGAACGCGACGACCTGCTCCTGCTTCAGGCCCGCCTGCGAGATCAGATCGTAGAGCTGCACGCCGAGCATGATCTTGCGATCGGGGCTCAGCTGGATGCCGAGCTTTTGCGCCATTGCGCCGAGGTCCTGCTGCTCATAGAGCGCCTGCCGGAAAAGCTGGCGCAGCTCCGAGTAAACAGCCTCCGGATAGTCGTAGCGCAGGAAGCCGAGACTCGAGTCGATCTCCTCTTCCAAGAGCACGCCATCCGCTTTCGAAAAGCTGGCCAGCACCTGGATCAGAAGCGGTAACAGATTTGGCCCTTCGGAAACACTCCGTGGTTTCCGCATTGCGCGCCGCATCCAGAGACGGCTTTTGCGCTGCATGCGGTAGGCAAAAGGCGTGACGCGCTGCACCGCGCGGTCGATCCGATCCGCTACCGTTGTGACCAGTTCTGTCATGCGAAATTTGAGGAATTAGAGTAGCTGCGACGCCCCTGTGGCGCAACGGGTAGCCGCAGCTTCCGGGCCGTTGCCACGGGGAAAGGCCAGGCATCGCGCGCCTCGGGGTCCGGGTTCTGCTCTTTTGCATTGCATATTCGTTCATGTTAGCGTTTCGCCCTCGCCAGAACGCGACGAGCAGCCTATGCCTCAAACCGATCGCAACTCCCAAAAGGAGAATAAACCACGCGGGACCGAGCCGAATTTTAACTGGCGCGGGGTGGTGCTGATCGCGATCGCGTTCGCGCTCATCGGCCTGGCGGTCCTTTTCCGCGGTGGCGCCTATAGCAACGTGGAGGACGTTCCGTATAACCGATTCATCGAACTGCTTGATAACAAGCAGATCGCGACGGACAAAAACTACCCGCTGCAGCTCGTCGTGGAAGAGGGCCGCCCCACCCAGTCTCTGCGCGGTTACTACATCAAACAGGCAGTTGGCCCCTCGGCCGCGCAGCAAGTGCCTTTCAGGACCACGATTTTCCTGAATTATAACACGAACTTGCAGGACAAACTGGCCTCCGCTGGAATCCAGCCAGCGATTCGCACCGAGTCGAATGTGCTCGCGCAAACGCTGGTCGGTTTCCTGCCGATCGCCGTTTTCCTCGTCATTCTTTATCTTCTCTTTCGGCAGCAAATCCGCATGGCCGGCAAGGGCGCCCTGAATTTTGGCAAATCAAAGGCTCGGATGCTGGCGCGCGATAAGAACAAAATCACGTTCAAGGAGGTCGCCGGCGTCGAGGAAGCAAAGGACGAAGTGCAGGAGCTAGTCGAATTCCTGCGCGATCCGAAGAAGTTTCAAAAACTGGGAGGTCGGATTCCCAAAGGCGTGTTGCTCGTCGGACCCCCTGGCACCGGCAAAACTCTTCTCGCACGCGCGATCGCCGGGGAAGCGGACGTGCCGTTCTTCTCAATCAGCGGCTCCGATTTCGTAGAAATGTTTGTCGGCGTCGGCGCGAGCCGCGTGCGCGACATGTTCGAACAAGGAAAGAAGAGCGCGCCGTGCATTATTTTCATCGACGAAATTGACGCCGTCGGGCGCCATCGCGGCCACGGCGTAGGTGGCGGACACGATGAGCGCGAACAGACGCTCAATGCGCTGCTCGTGGAGATGGACGGGTTCGACACGCAGGAAGGGGTCATCATCATCGCGGCGACCAACCGCCCGGATGTTCTCGATCCGGCGCTGCTGCGTCCGGGTCGGTTCGATCGTCAGATCACCGTGAACCTGCCCGACGTGAAAGGCCGCGAGGAAATCCTGCGAGTCCACTCCAAGAAAGTGAAGCTGGCCGAAGGCGTCGATCTCGCCATCGTGGCGCGCGGCACTCCGGGTTATTCCGGCGCGGAGCTCGCGAACGTGATCAACGAAGCTGCGCTGCTCGCGGCACGGCGCGGATTGAAGGGAATCACGCGCGATGAGTTGGAGGAGGCGCGCGATAAAGTTCGTTGGGGACGGGAACGCCGCAGCCTGGCGATCAGCGAAAAGGAGAAGAAGATCACCGCTTATCACGAGGCGGGTCACGCTTTACTCAACGTCGTGCTGGAGCATACGGATCCACTGCACAAGGTGACGATCATCCCCCGCGGCCCAGCCCTCGGCGTCACGATGATGCTGCCGCAGGAAGACAAGTTTAATACCAAAAAGAAGGAACTGCTCGATAACCTCTGCGTCTCGATGGGTGGTCGCGTGGCGGAAGAAATTTTCCTGGGCGATATCTCCAGCGGTGCGGCGGGTGACATTCGCGGCGTCACATGGTATGCGCGCAAAATGGTTTGCCAGTGGGGCATGAGCGAGAAGCTGGGCATGGTGGAATACGGCGAGCATGAAGACTACGTTTTCCTTGGTCGCGACATCTCGCGCTCGCGAGATTACAGCGAAGCGACTGCACAGGAGATCGACACGGAAGTGCGAAAGTTTTCCGACGATGCCTACGAGCGTGCGCGTGGATTGATCACCAAATACCGCGACAAAGTGGAAATCATCGCAAACGCGCTGCTCGAATTTGAAACACTGGATGGGGCACAAATTCAGGAGATAATCGACCACGGACGTCTGCTCAATCCGCCTCCGGCCCCACCGGCGGCCGGTGCACCCGCGCCCGAAAAGCCGCCGAAGCAACTCGTCGTCGCCCCCGAAATCCCGCCATTGCCTGGCGGTCTGACGGGTGCGCCGGCCTAGCCTTAGAGCGGGCCGGTCGGAGGTTGACGGCAGCGCCGCGGCTACTTTCCCCTCTGCCGTGCGGCCTGAAAACCTCAAAGTTTGGGTCCGCCCGTGCTGACCATGTGTTTACGGCCTTCCCAAGACGCTCCGACGCACGGACGAGCGGCCGGGCGCGATCAAATGGGCTGCAGCGAGCGAAAATGCGAGGGCAGCGCAGCTGCTTCGATATTCACCAGATCAGATTTCACGTGCTCGACGATGCGCTCGCTGATTGCAGCCGGCAGATCTTCCACGATCGCGCTGTGGATCGACGCGGGCGCGGCGAACGACCACCCTTCATCTCCTTCTTCCCGCACGACCTGCGAGACAGCTTCGGCGAGTTCCCGAAACATGCGGCGATCGTTGTCGTCGTCCAATCCCTGGCGCTCCGCGATCACATTCATATGGCGCCCGCTGCCCGCGTCGCCCGCGGGAAGGCGGCCCGCCTGATCGGTCACTTTGTCCTGATAACGTCCTTGCGCATCCGTGATGTTAATTGATTGCACGAGGCGTAACGCCGGGCCGCGATTCGGTGTCTCCTCCACTTTGTATGCCTTCAAACTGCCGCGGTCGGCGACGATAATGAGCGAAGTAGGCGTCACAAGTCTTTTCGGTCCACCCAAGCGCGTCGGGGTGTGTATCCGTATGCAGGATTCGAGTTTCGGACTGTCTCTGCGTTCGCGAAAATGTTCGGCTGCGGTCCTGTGACGCTTCCGTGCGCAAACCGTTGGAAGCGATCGATCGTCGAAATGCTGCCGTAATCACGCCCGTTCTTTCCCGGCAGTTTTATCTGCGGAAGCTTCGTCCTTCGGTACCGGCGCAACGGTCGCTCCTCCCTTCGGTTCACGAGTGCGTGCGCCGTCGCGCGGCACTTCGACCTGACGTTTTTTCCAGGATTCATGGCGCGCTTGCGCCTGCGAGCCAGTCGCTAATTTGAGAAGTTTGGTGGCTCGGCCTTCGACGGTCATGTCGTCGCCCGATTGAAAACTTTTCGTTTGCTCAAGAAAACCAGCGTCATCAGCGGTGTCCAGGATGAGCTTCCACTCCAAATGCTCCTGCCCCGGGAGAACAAACGGAATTGTTTCGTAGTGCGCGTTGATGAGGAGCAGGAACGTGTCGTCGCGAATCGGATCTCCTTCAAAGCTCAGGACATCGATCGTGTCGCCGCTTAAGAGCATCCCAAGACAACGCACAAAAGGCGAATTCCACTCTTCGTCACTCATCTCGTTGCCGCCGGGATTGAACCACATTACGTCCTTGATCTCGGAGCCGCGGATGCGCCGGCCCTGGAAGAACTTCGGCCTCCGAAAAACCGGATGATCCCGACGCAGTTCGATCAACTTCCTCGTGAATTCATGGAGTTGTTGCTGCTCCTCGGTTCTTTCCCAAGTCAGCCAGCTAAGCTCATTGTCCTGGCAGTAGGCATTGTTGTTGCCGTCCTGCGTCCGCGCCCATTCGTCTCCGGCGCAGATCATGGGCACGCCTTGCGACAGAATGAGGGTGGTCAGGAAATTGCGCCGCTGGCGGGCTCGCAAGGCATTGATTTCCGGGTCGGATGTCGGGCCTTCCGCGCCACAGTTCCAGGATTGATTGGTGTTCTCGCCATCATTGTTATCTTCACCATTCGCCTCGTTGTGTTTGTCATTAAAACTGACGAGATCGTTCAACGTGAAGCCGTCGTGCGCGGTGATGAAGTTGATACTCGCGTAGGGTCGCCGGCCGTTGTGTTGATAGAGATCCGGACTGCCGGTAAGCCGATAGGCCATATCCCCCACCCGGCCTTCGTCCCCTTTCCAAAAGCTCCGGACGGTGTCGCGATATTTCCCATTCCACTCTGCCCACAGCACCGGGAAATTCCCGACCTGATAACCGCCTTCACCTACGTCCCATGGCTCCGCGATCAATTTCGTTTGCGAGAGAACCGGATCCTGATGGATAATTTCGAAGAAGGCGTGGAGCTTATTCACCCCGTTCGCGTCACGCGCCAGGGTCGAGGCGAGATCGAAACGGAAGCCATCCACATGCATCTCCAGCACCCAGTAGCGCAGACTATCCATCACGAGCTGGAGCGTCCGCGGATGCAGCAGGTTTAAGGTGTTCCCCGTACCGGTGAAATCCACGTAGAAGCGGGCGTCTTCATATGAAAGCCAGTAGTAGGCTTCGTTATCCACGCCGCGGAAACTGAGCGTGGGGCCGAGGTGATTTCCTTCCGCCGTGTGGTTGTAAACCACGTCCAGAATGATCTCGATATCGGCGGCGTGGAGGTTGCGCACCATCGCTTTGAATTCGGAAACCTGTCCGCCCAACGCGCCGCTGCTGGAGTATTTCGCTTCCGGCGCGAAGAAGCCGATCGTATTGTAGCCCCAGTAATTCCGCAGGCCCCGGTCCACCAGCGCCTTGTCGTCGACATGCGCATGCACCGGCAGCAATTCCACCGCCGTGACCCCAAGATTCTTAAAATATTTGATCGCGGCGGAGCTACCGAGCCCGGCATAGGTTCCGCGCAATTCCTCCGGTACGTCCGGGCATAGCTTCGTGAAACCTTTGACGTGCGTTTCGTAAATGATCGAGCGGTGTAACGGCGTCCCGGGCCGATGGTCATGGCGCCAGTCGAATGCGTTGTCGATCACGACCGCTTTCGGCATTCCCCACGCATCGTCGCGAAAATCGCGCGCCATATCTTCGGCCGTTCCGCCGATCACGTAGCCGAACATTTCGTCCGCCCAGTTGATGCCGCCCGCGATCGCTTTCGCGTAAGGAACGATCAGCAGTTTCGAACTATTGAAACGCTTGCCGCGCTCCGGGTCGTACGGCCCGGAAACGCGAAACCCGTAGAGCTGGCCCGGCCGCACATCGGGAAGGA
>DASYVG010000346.1:0-10631 GCA_035937255.1 Chthoniobacterales bacterium
GAGCGGTTCCGTTTCGAAAACATCCAGCGCGGCCGCCGCCACCTGGCCGCTGCCGAGCGCCTCTGCTAGTGCCGCCTCGTCGATCAATCCCCCGCGCGCGCAATTGATGATGCGCACGCCGCGTTTCGTCTGCGACAGGCGCGTGGCGTTCAAAACGTGGTGCGTCTCGGGAGTGAGTGGCGTGTGCAGGGTGATGAAGTCGGCCGCGGCCAGGAGCTCGCGGAAATCGTCCACCAGCTCCACTTGCAAGGCGCGGGCGCGCGTCGCGGAAAGGTAGGGATCGAAAGCCAGCACGCGCATGCCGAAGGCGAGTGCGCGCCGGCTGAGCTCACTCCCGATCCGGCCCATGCCGATGATGCCTAACGATTTGTTGTAAAGTTCGACGCCCTGAAATTCTTTCCGGCTCCATTTGCCTGAGCGCACCATGGCGTCGGCTTGTGGGAGCTTGCGTGCGGCGCAAAGCAGAAGCGAAAAGGCGTGCTCGGCGGTCGAGACCGTGTTGCCACCCGGCGTGTTCATCACGATCACGCCGCGGCGCGTCGCGATCTCCACGTCCACGTTGTCGACCCCGACCCCGGCGCGTCCGACGACCCGGAGCCTCGAACCGGCGTTTAGAACCGCGGCGGTGATTTTGGTCTCGCTTCGTACGACGACGGCGCTGAATTCCGGGATGAGATTGACGAGGGCCGATTCCGTCAGCCCCGTTTGCAGTGAGACTTCGAGCGCGTTGTCCCGTCCGAGTTCATCCATACCGCTCTGCGAAATGGGATCGGCGACTAATACCTTCGGCACATTCATCAGACGACGCGGAGCCTACAGTGAACTAACCGAAGATCACCAACTGGATCTCATCGGGAAGCTGCTGGGCGACATTGGTCACCACACTGCCGCGCAAGAGGTGGGTGAGGGCCGTCCGCTGCGAAGCGCCGATCAGAAGATAATCCACCCCCAGCGTCGCAGATAGATCAAGTATGGTCGCGGCTGCATCCTCACTCACTGCATAGACGGGCAGCACACAAACGCCGCGCTCCGCGCCCAGCCTCAGCATCAAAGACATGATCGCGTTCGCCTCGGGATCATCCTGCCAGCGCGAGCGACCGAGCGGCGCGCTGCCTCCGTAATAAACGGCGATCTCCTTGACGTAGAGCACGCAAAGGGTGGCCTTGCGCAAGACAGCTTCATCGAGCGCGAAGCTGAGCACGGAAGTAATTCCGCGCGCGGCGACCATGATTTTCTGTCCTTCCACAATCCGTGGTTGCATGGTCGCGACCAAATCGGGCGAGACCATCGCTGCGACCTGATGTGTCACCGTCATCGTCGTCAGTCCCTGACGTTTTTGGGTGTAGGCGCGCAGCGCCAAACCTACGCCGAGCACGCAGACGACAAAAAAAAGCGCGTCGGGTTTGGTGTGCGCAAGGGTCAATTCGACAAAAAATAAGATCGCAAAAGTGATGCCGAAAAGAACGCGGTCATACCAGGTGAAACCGATCGAACGATTCATCGCACACGAACCCAGATTCACCGTGATCGCACCGACCACACCGATCGCGTAGAGCCCGGCGAGTCCCTCGAAGCTTTTTGCCGTCACGAGCACGATGGCAGGTAGACCCACCGCGATGAGCAAAGGAAAGAGAGGGACGCCATGGCGGTTCAACTTCTTGAACTGCCGAGGCATCTCACCGTCGCGCGCGGTCATGTAGAGCAAACCGATCATCGCGACGATCGCGGTATTGGCCGCGCTCAGAAGCAGAAGGAAAAAGACGATGCCGACGACCCAGCCGAAGGCGATCCCAAACCAGGAACCGAACGACGCGGTTCCGACTTGCTCGGCGATGAAGCGCAACATGTCCTCATTGCGCTTTACCAGCATCGCCGTGATATCCTCGTGACTCGTTAGGCCAAGGGTCGTCTGCATGAGGGCTGGCAGCGAAAGCATCGCCCAGCCGAGCAGTGCAGTTCCGAAAACGACCTCGATCGCGACCGGCGTGATCGCTTTGAGCGCGGTGCGACGGACTTTTGGTTCCGTGAAGCTCGAGCCACGGTCCAGCTTCATCACTCCAGTGAGATTCGCGATCGCCTCGACGCCGGAAAGCGCCAGGATCACACCCACAAACTGCACCCAAAGAGCTCCCAGACTCTCGTGGCGTGGTTCGAGAAACTTCGTGGTGAGATGCGGAATGCTGAGCGCGATTAACACCACGACAATAATCACCGTTGGCGCGGCCAGAGCGATGGCGAGACTGCCCGAGTGCTTCGGCCCGAACCAATTGATCGAACCCATAAAGATCAGCACCACGATGGTCGAGAGCGAGATGTGATCCTTGAGGAATTTGAGCCAGACAATTTGTTCCGCCCCGGCACTGACATATGTAAGCGCCGACCATCCGCTGAGCGCCGCCGTGACCGTTAAATCCGCCACGAGGAGAAGTGCGCCGACTACTGCAAGCAGCCGCCCCTGCGATTTCGCGGCCGAATAAACGCCACCGCCATCTGGGAAATAACGGCAGATGACTGCGTAATTGATTCCGACCAGACCAGTCAGCGCGCAGACCGCGAGGATGATCGGCAGCGAAGCGAAACCGGCGGCGACAAACGCCAGTCCGATCACGTACGCTTTGCTCGTTCCCCAGTCGCCATAGAGCAACGCGGCGGCGCGTTTCCAACCTACGTTGCGAGGGCGATGGACGTTGCCGGTTGCGTCGAGAACTAGATTTGCCATCGCACTTCGCGTGACTTTCTCGCGTGCCTAGCCGGTGACAAGCTCTTTCTCGTAACAACCCCAGGGCCCACCGCAACGCAAGCCGCTCATCAACATTCTGCGCGGAAACGTGATTCGCAGAGTATTCGACTTACTCCCCGAAGGAATCGACTTTCTCGTTTGCGCGTGAACCAGAGGCATTGATCCGCGGGAAGGTTTCAGAACTCTCGAAATCGTCTGTTGCGATCGAGGGAGCGACGGGCAGACGGGAGGCATTCATGGCATGCGGCTCCGCGAGGCGCGCGCGAGTATTTTATCCGCCCGCTTTCAGGTGGGCGGCGATTTCGATCTCTGCCGTCTGTGGAAACATGTCCAAAGGTGTTACCGACTGGACGGCGAAGCGCTCCTGCAGTTCGCGCAGATCACGCGCCAGCGTGGGCGGATTACAGGAGACGTATACGAGAGTATTCGGCGGATGCTCGATGAGCGCGCGTCTTGTAGTCGCGGTTAGTCCGGTCGCAGGAGGATCGATGATGACGGACGTCGCTGCGAGATTCGCGTCGCGCAGGTGGCGGGCGAGTTCGACCTCCACGTCGCCGGAAATGTAAATCTCGTTTGCCGTTGCAGTCTTCTCGGCTGCGGCGATGGCAAAGCGGTCCCATTCGATCCCAATAATTTGGTCGAACTTCGCGCGCAGCCGTTTCGCGAAAAATCCTGTGCCGCAATAGGCGTCGATCAGGAGCGTTTGTCCGTTCGGCAGCAAGCCCTCGACCAGCTGTGCCAACGCTTCCGCAACTTCGTCATTGGTTTGCGCGAAGACGCGTGGACCGGAATGTGTGCGCAAGGTGTAATGGCCTTCGCGCGGCTGCCGGGCCCGCAGCGTCGCGAGCGCTTCGTTCACCTCCGGCGCGGCAATCGGGCAGCGCTCCACGTCGATCAGCCGATGGACGTCGCGCCGATAATAACCGATCACGCCTTCCTCCGCGTGCACTGTGACTCGGTTGCGATAGCCGTACGCCTTGGGTGAGGGGATAATGGCGGCCACGGGCGGCTCGGTGAAGTGGCCGATCCGCCGCAAACTCTGGTCGACCTGCCGCCGCTTCAGTTCGAGCTGATGCTCGTATCCGATGTGCTGATAACTGCAGCCGCCGCAACGGCCGAAATAAGGACAGCGCGGTGCCACCCGTTGCGCGGCGGGTTCGAGGATGGCCGTCGTTTCCGCCTCGGCGAATTGTTTTTTTTCGCGCGTAATGCGCGCCGCCACGCGCTCGCCCTCGATCGTGTAGGGAACGAAAACGACTTTGCCATGATCGCGCGCGACGCCCTTCCCGCCGAAGGCGATATCAGCGATCGTCAGCTCAACCTCTCGCACGCCGCGCACTTTGGGTGGGAGCGACCTCAGTGTCGCGAGATCGTCCTAACGCTGCCGAGTCGGGGCGCTAAGGCCCCTCCCACATTCGAGATCAATAGTGCCGGACGTAGGGATATTTCGACTCGAAGCCGAGCTCAGGTGGGAATTCAGGATAACCGCCGTGAATGTGAGGGATGTCACTAGGCAGCACCGGGAAATAAGTGCCGCGCACGACCGGGATCGGCCAGGTCAGGACCTCGAAGAGCCCGGCGTGGAATCGCATAAAACTGCGGCCCACTCCGCGCACCACCCCATAACCTCCCGCGGCCGAATTTCCCTCCGTGTCGTTCACTTTGGCGATCGTAGTCGGCAGCTCCGACCAACCAAAGAGCATGTTTGAAACGCCGCGTCCCAGCTTGCGCGTCGGACCATATTCATTGGAGGGAGGATCCTGAATGTCGGCGAAAGAAGTGCTGATGAATCCGATCAGGGCGAGGGCGGCAAAGAGCGTCTTCATAGGCGGCGAGATAAGATAACCAAATCGGCCTCGCATAAGCAACACCTCAGTTTCGCGGCTTGGCACGTTTGCGGTTCTGGGTTGCGATGAGCGAGGCGGTGATGGTGATCGCCAGAGTCAGAATAATCACGCCGAGCGACAGCCAATTCGGCACGATAAAAAACTCGGCGACTATCATTTTTGCGCCGACGAACCCAAGGATGAGGGCCAGACCCGTCTTCAGGTAAATGAAGCGGTCCACCAGGTGTGCAAGCAGGAAGTAGAGCGACCGCAGACCAAGGATTGCGCAGATGTTCGAGGTGTAGACGATGAATTGGTCGCGCGTGATGGCGAATACGGCCGGGATGGAATCGACCGCAAAAACAAGGTCCATGACGTTGACGACGATGAGTACCACCGCCAGGGGCGTGAACATCCAGCGTCGGCCCCGCTTCACGGCAAAGCGTGAGCGCACGTAGTCTTTCGTCATCGGGAGCCATTTGCGCGAGGCGCGGACGAAAAAGCTCCGTTCCAGATTGAGTTCCTTGTCTTTGCCGAAGAGCATGCGGAAAGCGGTGATAAGCAGGAACGCTCCGAAAATGTAGAGGACGAAATCGAAGCGCTCCACGAGCGCGATTCCCAGCCAGATCATCAAGCCGCGCATCACGAGCGCGCTCAAAATCCCCCACAGCAGCACCCTTTGCTGCGCGCGCTGCGGAACCTTGAAGTAGGTGAAGATCAGAACGAAAACGAAAATGTTGTCGACGCTGAGCGAGTATTCGATGACGTAGCCGGTGAAGAAGTCGACCGCGGCATCATTGCCCTTCAGCCGCCAGACGACGTAGTTGAAACCAAGTGAGAGGATGATCCAGACGGCACTGCGGAAGGCCGCGTTGCGGAGCGAGATCTCTTTGCGCCTGCGACGGAAATTGAGAAGGTCGATCGCCAAGGCGGCGAAAACACCGAGGTGAAAGGCGACCCAGAACCAGATACTGGTGGACACGGTCGGCAACGGTTTCATGCACTAGCGTCCGCCGCAAACGCAAACGCTCGGACAGCGACTTTTCTCTGGCCAACGGCAACGTTCATCGTACTTTGCCGGCTGCGGATGGACGCTGAACTCGAAAAAATCGTCGAATCAGGGAAGCTCACGGCCAAGGCGGCCGATCAACTGGAGAAGCTCAGGCCCGGCACATACTGCCTGCACAAGAGCTGGGGCTTCGGCCGGATCGCGGATTGGAATCTTCTCCTCAATCAGATCGTGATCGATTTCATGGGCAAGAAAGCCCATCCGATGCAGCTGCTCTACGCAGCGGAAAATCTCACGCCGATTCCGCCCGAGCACTTCCTGGCGCGCAAGGCGAGCGATCTTCCCGCGATCAAAAATCTCCTGAAGCAAAATCCAGCGGCCGTGGTGCGGAACATTCTCGAAAGCGTGGGCGGTTCCGCAACCGTCCAGCAGATCAGCCAGATGCTTGTCGGCGACATTTTCCAAGAGCCGGAGTGGAAACGATGGTGGGATTCGACCAAGAAAATATTAAAGAAGGAAGGTCACTTTCTTATTCCAGCGAAAAAGAACGAGCCGATCCAACTCCGCGCCGAAAAAGTTTCCAGAGCGAGCGAATTGCTCACCTTCTTTGCGCAAGCCAGACAGCCGAAGGAACAGGCTGCGGCGCTCGATCAGATCATCAAGTTCCACGCAGAGTTCAGCGACAATTCGGGAAACTTGCAGTCGATCGTTGCTACGATTGAGGAAACGGCCGCCCGGAATCAGCGCTTGAATCCCGCTCTCGTTTTCGAACTGGTCATCGCGCGCGATGATCTGCTCCTGCATTGTCCGCAGTTAAAGAGCACGAATCCGGAGTTGACGCTCATCCGGTTAATCGAGGAGGAGGAGCCGCGCCTGGCTTTGATCCTTCCGAAATTGCCCTCAGCGAAGGAGCGTCGGGTGTTGCATGTATTACCCGCCGCGCTGGGGCCGCGTTGGTCGGCGCGGGCGTTACAATTGATGCAGACGAATAATGCGCGCATGGTTGCACAGATCCCGCGCGTGTTTGTTGAACATAATCAGCAAGCGGATCTACGCGCGGCGCTGGAACGCGGCATTCGCGAGCACTCTGTCACCAGTGAAGCGCTGGGCTGGTTGTGTAAAGAACGTAACGGGGAGTGGCGCGATCTGGTTAAACCGGAACTGCTCGGGGCGATCCTCTCCGCAATCGAGCGCGATCAGTACAACGAGAGCAGCCGCGGAAACAGGCTGCGCGATCTGCTGCTGGACGACCGCGAACTCATTCCAGACATGTTCGCAGGCGCAGAGATCACCGTGGCGCGCGACGCCATGCGGCGTTTGATGCTGACTCCGGTGTTTGACGAGCTGACGAAGCGCTCACTCCTGGCAAGAATTATTAAGCTGTATCCCACCCTCGAGAACGTCGTTACTGGTGATCAAAAGGAAGAAAAGAGCGAGGCGCTGGTAGTCTCGTGGAGCAGTCTCGATAAGCGGAAAGCGGAATACGAAGAGCTGATCAATAAGAAGATTCCGGAGAACAGTAAGGAAATCGGAGTGGCTCGGTCGTACGGCGATTTGCGCGAGAATTTTGAATTTAAAGCGGCCAAGGAAATGCAGGCGATCCTGATGCGGCGTAAGAGCGAGCTGGAAGCGGCGCTGCACCGCGCGCGTGGCACAGATTTCTCGAATCCTGATACGTCGCAAGTCTCAATCGGAACAATTATAACTTTGCGAGAGCGCGGAAACGGGAAGCGAGAGAGTTACACACTCTTGGGAGCGTGGGACAGCAATCCAGATCAAGGCGTGATTTCGTATCAAACCGCCATTGGCCAGGCGCTGCTTGGTCACCGCCTGGGGGAAACTGTTTCCCTCCAAGCTGACCAAGGCACAGGCGAATTCGAGATCGCTTCGATTGAAGCCGCGCCGGTTGACGTCGTTTTCAGTTCTGCGGCGGCTGACGAAGATATTCCACTGGCGGTTCACGCTCAATAACCGCGGATGGCGAGAGCAATTGGGCCGACCGCTCGGGTTGCAATCGTCTCAGTTGATTAACTCTTTGCGTGTCACCGAGCGCAATGCTTCGGCGGAATCAATGCGCTTTCCATCCCAAACTTTTTGCAGCAACTCGTCGAATGACGCGTCGTAAATCACGCTGAAAATTTACTCGATCGTTTGAACGGACAACAAGAATTGGCCGAGTTCATTGCCTCTTACCAAAAAAGATCCGCAATTATTTCCGGCAGTTCTGAAATGTTGGCGTCGCGACGATTCGTGAGAATAATCACCGTTAATTTCTTTTCCGGAAATCGGTCGATTTGGGTCGAAAATCCGCAGGTGCTGCCGTAGTGCCAGATTTTTTCGACGCCGCGAAATTTCCCGACATACCAGCCGAAACCATAGCCGCTGCCCTCTGAATCGGAATGAGCGGACTGCGCAGTAAATGCCTCTCGCAACGATTTCCGACTCACTAATTTTTCGGTGTAAAACACCTGATCCCATTGATAGAGGTCGGTCACGGAAGAATAAATTCCGCCGTCACCGAGCACCGCGCTGGTGAGACTTTGATCGCTGAATTCGAAAGCGTCGTTAACTTTCGCGTAACCCAACGCGCGGTCAGGGACGACGGAAATTCCCGCTTCGTAAGCCACGGTATTTTTCATTCCGAGCGGCTGAAAAATATTATCCTCCAAAAATGCCGCGAACTTTTGTCCAGACGCTGAGTCGACGATCAAGGCCAGAAAAGCGTAGCCGGTATTGCTATAGTGAAATTTTCTGCCGGGCCGAAATTCCAGATGATTTTGCTGCATCAAAATCCAGAGCACGTCGCGATCGCTCAAAGGAATCGTCGTGTTCGCAGGCATGGCCACTTCGTAATCGAGCAAGCCGGAAGTGTGCGTGAGCAAATGGCGAATGGTGATTTCTTTTCCGTAGTCGGGAAACTCGGAAAAAACTTTCGTCATTTTGTCTTCCAACGAAAGTTTGCCGCGCTCGGCCAAAATCAGAATCGCCATCGCGGTAAATTGTTTCGTCACCGAAGCGAGGCGGAAATTTGTGTTCGTCGAGCACGCCGTTTTTTTCTCCAGATTGGCGACTCCATAACCTTTCGCGAAAACCGGTTTTGCATCCTTGATCACCATGACCGCCGCGCCTGGAGTATTCGTCCCGCTGAAATTTTGGAACAGGTTATCCATCGTTTTCTCGACGTTCATCGCGGAGCAAATGACGGAAACAATGTTAAAAATGCAACCCACAACCATCTCTTCATCAGCGCATCACGGACACGTTCGAGACCGCAGCGGTATGGCTGGCTGCGGCGCGACGCTTCAATACGCTTGCCGGCATAGCCGGGTCGCCTCAATAATCGCCTACCCGATGAACGAGCGGCTCCATCGCCCGATTTTGTAACTATGAACGATCCCATCCTCGTCGCACAGGCCAAGCAGCAGCCGATCTATCTCCTTCCTAAAATGGCGAATCGGCACGGCCTGATCGCCGGCGCCACCGGCACTGGTAAAACCGTCACCCTGCAAACACTCGCGGAAAGTTTTAGCGTACGCGGCGTGCCGGTTTTCATGGCGGACGTAAAAGGAGACCTTGCCGGGTTGAGCCAAGCGGGCGGTAACAATCCGAAGATTGCGGAGCGCGTTCAGGCCCTCGGAATCTCGGACTGGAAAGGGGAACCGCGCCCGGTCGTTTTTTGGGATGTCTTCGGCGAGAATGGTCACCCGGTCCGCGCTACCGTCTCGGAGATGGGGCCGCTGCTTCTGGGTCGTTTGCTTGACTTGAACGACACTCAGGAAGGCGTCCTCAATCTGGTTTTCAAGATCGCTGATGACGGCGGGTTGCTCTTGCTCGATTTGAAAGATCTTCGCTCGATGCTGCAACACGTCGCCGACAACGCCGACCAATTTAAAACCCAGTATGGAAACGTCTCCGCGGCGAGCGCCGGCGCCATTCAACGCAACCTGCTCGCGCTCGAAAGCCAGGGGGCGGACAAATTTTTCGGCGAACCCGCGCTTAATCTCGACGACTTGATTCAGACCGACTCGCACGGGCAGGGAGTCATCAACATCCTCGCAGCCGAAAGGCTCATGCGGCAATCGCCCAAAGTATACGCCACGTTTTTGCTCTGGCTGCTCTCCGAACTCTTCGAGCGCTTGCCGGAAATCGGCGACCCCGAAAAGCCGAAGCTCGTCTTCTTCTTCGATGAAGCTCATTTGCTCTTTGCGGACATCGAGCCGGCCGTCGAACAAAAGATCGAGCAGACGGTTCGGTTGATTCGATCGAAAGGTGTGGGCGTTTATTTTGTGAGCCAAAATCCGCTCGATATCCCTGACGTGGTTCTGGGGCAGCTGGGAAACCGTGTGCAGCACGCTTTGCGAGCGTTCACACCGCGGGATCAGAAAGCCGTTTCAGCTGCCGCCCAGACCTTTCGGCAGAACCCGAAGTTGAACGTAGAAACCGTCCTGACGCAGCTCGCGGTGGGCGAAGCGCTCGTCTCGATGCTCGACGACAACGGAACCCCCGGCGTCGTGGAGCGGGCCATGATCGTTCCGCCTCGCAGTCAAGTAGGTGCGATTACCGCCGAGCAACGGAGGCAAATCGTTGAGTCGTCGGTGCTCGCCGGACACTACGAAAAGAGTGTCGATCGAGAGTCAGCGTATGAAAAACTCCAGGCGAGAGCGGGACAAACCGCTGTCTCGGCGGGATCTCCCCCATCAGAAGCGGGCGCCGGCCCGACCTCCATTTTCAGCAAGGTGTTGGGAACAGCCGAATCAGTCTTCCAGCCAACGATTGGGCCTCGTGGCGGACGCCGCGATACCCTGGCTACCGCGATGGCGAAAAGCGCGGCGCGCGCGGTCGGAAGTCAGATGGGACGGCAGGTCGTGCGCGGTCTGCTGGGCAGCTTGTTCGGCGGCACGGGCCGTCGCTAGCGAGGTTTTTGTCCGCTTTGCTGGCGCGCAAAAAGGCGGGGTCGGCGACCCCGCCCGATACACTCACCTCGCGCGGTTGAGATTTACTTCTTGGGCGACGCAGACGGGCTCGCAGAGGCTGCCGCTTTCATCTCATCCTTTTT
>DASYVG010000347.1:0-3102 GCA_035937255.1 Chthoniobacterales bacterium
AACTATATAGTGATCGAGCATCAGTGGGACGATTCCCCTTATTACAGCCTCTACGTACACCTCAGTGTCGTAAGGGTGAAGACCGGCCAGCGGGTGCAACGCGGCGAGGCGGTCGCGACCATGGGCTACACCGGTGAAGGATTAAACCAAGCCCGCGCTCATCTTCATCTCGAGCTCAACCTGATGTTCAGCCGGCAATTTGAAACGTGGCACGACACTTTCTCCAAGAATGACCCGAACCATCATGGAATTTTTAACGGCCTCAATCTCGCCGGTCTCGATATCGCGCGACTCTACCTCGCCCTCGCGAAAAACGCGGCGCTGACAATCCCGGAGTTTTTGGCCGGTGAAGAAATTTTCTACAAAGTGATCATCCCGGACTCCCGTCATTTCGATTTGCGCCAATTTTATCCTTGGATGCTCAGAGGGGCTCCGGAAGGCACAGGCTCCGCAGGCTGGGAGGTCTCTTTCAATTCCGCGGGGGTTCCGCTGAAAATCGCGGCCTCGAAGAAAACTGTGCGCGAACCGGAACTCGCGTTCGTCCGGAAGGGCCCGGGTGATTACTCCTACCTCACCCGTGGAGTGGTGGGAGGCCGCAGCGACTCTGGTTTCCTAACAGACTCTGGCAAACGCCAGATGTGCCTCTTATATTTTCCAGACTGAACGCCAACGGCTGGCCAACGTCTATCTTTCCTGAGGCGTAATGAAAATCAGCCGCCGGAAATTCCTGAGACTGGGCGCGCTTGCGCTTCCCGCAGCGCTCGGCGCCGACGCCCGCCTGATCGAGCCTACGCTCTTGCGCATCACGCGCGTTACAATCAATCCGGCCGGGGAGCTCCAAGTCGTTCACTTCAGCGATTTCCATTACAAAGGAGACAAGGAATATGCGTCGGAAGTAGTCGAGCAAATCAACTCTCTCGCGCCGGACTTCGTCTGCTTCACGGGTGATCTGGTGGAGGACAAAAAATTCGTGCCCGCCGCGCTCGAATTCATCCAGCAAATCAAGGCGCCGGTTTACGGTTCGCCCGGAAATCATGATTATCGCTGCGGCGCTCGTTTCGCCGATTATCAGAGAGCCTTTGCCGCGACGGGCGGAGGATGGTTGGCAGATCGCCGGGTGGTTCTGGCAGATTTCGACCTGGAGCTAGTCGGGCTAGGCGCGAATGGTTTCCGGCAACTCGATTCCCGCGCGGCAGCGCGGCGCATCATGCTCGTGCACTATCCGTATGAAGCCGACCGTTTGCACGGACATCGCTTCGATCTTTTGCTCGCGGGCCATTCGCACGGTGGGCAGGTGCGCCTGCCATTCTACGGCGCGATCGCGTTGCCCTGGGGCGTCGGCCGCTACGAGCACGGCTATTACGAAACTCCGGCCGGTCCGCTGTATGTGAACGCCGGCATCGGCACCTATCATTTCCCGTGGCGGTTCAACTGCCGTCCGGAGTTGACGCTCCTGAAAGTTTGATCAGCAGGAAGTCGGGACGCGCTGCGCCAGAGCAACTGCATGCGGGATGGCCGCAGCGACGAAACCAAGGCATTCCACAGCGCCGGCCGGTTTGCCAGGCAACGCTATAACGAGCGCGGAATCCACGATCGCCGCGAGATTCCGCGAGAGGATCGCGTTCGGCGTGAGCTTCATCGATTCGCTGCGCATAACCTCTCCGAATCCCGGCAGTTCGACCCGCATCAGCCCGCGAATGGCTTCCGGTGTAACGTCGCGCGGGGCAATGCCTGTCCCGCCGGTGGTCAGGATTAGTCCGCACCCCTGTTGTGCGAACGAGCGGATCGTCTCCTGAATGCGCGCAATCTCGTCCGGGATGATCGCCTCCGCCGCAACACGCCAGGAGCGTTTTGCAGCCTCCTCTTTCAAGGCTGGTCCGCCGAGATCCTCGTACTCTCCGACGGATGCGCGATCTGAAACTGTGATGATACCGACTTGAATCTCCACGAACAGAACACCTAACGAGTAACCGGGTCCCGCTTGGACTTCCTGACCAGGCGCACATGGCTGATTTCCATGTCCGTATCAACGGCCTTGCACATGTCATAGATGGTGAGCAGCGCCACGGACACGCCGGTCAATGCTTCCATCTCAACGCCAGTCTGCGCCGTTGTGCGCGCGGTGCACTCCACGTTCACGACATCCTCGTCCGCAGAAATCTCCAAGTCGACATGGGTGAGCATCAATGTGTGACAAAGCGGGATGAGGTGCGCGGTCTGTTTTGCTGCCTGGATGCCGGCGATACGCGCGGTCGCAAACACATCGCCCTTGGCAATTTGATTCGCCGCGATGAGAGCGAGCGTTGCAGGCTTCAGCCGAATCCTCCCGGTCGCGACAGCCTCACGCAGACTGAGCGCCTTCGAGGAGACGTCGACCATGCGTGCGCTACCGTCGGCGTCGACGTGCGTAAGGCTACTCATCGAATCAACCTCCAATCGCGACCATCTTGCGGCCGGGTTGATAGGTTGTGCGAAAATCATGCTCCTGCGGTTTCCGCTCCACCACGTCCTGGATAAAACCTTCCAGCTCTGCATCCGTTGCCCCAGCACGAAGGACGGTTTTGATGTCGAATTCCAGGTAACTCCCGAGGCAGGGCCGCAGCTGGCCATCGCACGTGAGACGCAGCTTGTTGCAGCTCTCGCAAAAATGAAGATTTGTCATCGCGCCGATGAACCCGACGCGCTGTGAGCGGCCGGGAATCTGATGGTAGGTGGCAGGTCCGTTCGTGCGAAATTCCGGAGCTGGGATGAGCGCGCCGAACTCTTCTTCCAGGAGGCGTTTGGCCGCTGTGATGGAAAAGAAATTTCGCTCATGCAACACGTCGGTCGTCGTGACGGGCATGAGCTCGATGAAGCGCAGGAGCAACCCTTTCTCCGCCGCGAATTCCACCAAAGGCACGAGTTGCTCTTCGCTGCGGCCATGCATCAGAACGCAATTGATTTTGACCGCTTCGAACCCCGCGGCGAGCGCCGCCTCGATGCCGAGCAGGACGTCCGGGAGCAGATCGCGACCCGTCACCTCTGCGTACTCTGCGCGATTCAAAGTATCGAGGGAAATGTTCACCGTCCGGGCGCCGCCCGCGCGTAACGCCTGCGCGATGG
>DASYVG010000348.1:0-4926 GCA_035937255.1 Chthoniobacterales bacterium
ACCAGATCATTGTAAGCCTTGTCGACGATCGCCTTGTGCTCATCGGGAACGTCCCTGATCTCGTAGACCGATCCCTGGTCGTCGCTGTCGGAATAAATGATGGCCTTCTTGTTAATTACGTCGAGCTGGCCCCTGAGATAATCTTCTTTCCCGAGCGGGAGAAGAACCGGCCAGACATTTGCGCCGAGCTTCTTCCGCATGGAGGCGATCGACATCTCGAAGTCCGCGCCGACGCGGTCCATCTTATTAATGAATGCGATACGCGGGACGTTATATTTATTGGCCTGACGCCAAACGGTCTCGGACTGCGGCTGCACGCCCGCGACTGCATCGAAGACCGCGATCGCGCCGTCGAGCACGCGCAATGAACGCTCCACCTCTGCGGTGAAATCGACGTGGCCGGGTGTGTCGATGATGTTCACGCGCATTTTGATGCCGTCGAACATCTTGTAGACGCCGGGCTCCGGCTTTTGCATCCACGCGCAGGTGGTCGCGGCCGACGTGATCGTGATCCCGCGCTCGCGTTCCTGCTCCATCCAGTCAGTCACGGTGGTGCCTTCGTGCACCTCACCGATCTTGTGGATCATCCCGGTATAGAAAAGAATGCGCTCGGTCAGCGTCGTCTTACCGGCATCGATGTGCGCAGCGATCCCGATGTTCCGCGTCTTCTCGAGCGGGTACTTGCGGTTCGGCGAATTGGGATTCGTCGTTGCAGATTTTTCTAGAGTCGCAGTAGCCATGACCAAAAAATCTTTACCAACGGAAATGTGCAAAGGCGCGGTTCGCTTGCGCCATCTTATGAGTGTCGTCGCGCTTCTTGATCGCGTTGCCTTGACCGGCGGCGGCGTCCTTCAATTCAGCCGCAAGCGCTTCGGCCATCGGCATGCCGCGACGATTGTCCGCGTAGGTCACAATCCAACGCATGGCTAACGAAACCTGACGTGCCGGCGTCACTTCCATCGGCACCTGATAGGTTGCACCGCCGACGCGGCGTGACTTTACTTCGAGACGGGGCCGAACGTTCTCCAGCGCCTTGTTGACGATCTCGAGCGGATCAACCGCGTCGGAGCCTTCGCGCGATTTATCGATCGCCGTGTAAACGATCCGTTCCGCGAGCGATTTCTTCCCGCGCTTCATCACGGTGGAGATCAAGCGCGCCACGGCCACGCTGCCGTAGCGCGAGTCGAGCTTCTCCTCTTTTTTGTAAACTTTGCGCCGACGGGACATGTGGTCTGGTTTCCGTATTTAGGAGAGAGCTAAAATTATTTCTTCTTCGGTTTCGCACCCGCCGCGGCGGCATCGCCACCAGCCTTCGGACGTTTCGCGCCGTATTTCGAGCGGCTCCGACGCCTTCCATCCACCCCGAGGCTGTCGAGCGTTCCGCGAACGATGTGATAACGCACACCGGGCAAATCCTTCACGCGACCCCCACGCACGAGCACGATCGAGTGCTCCTGCAGATTGTGCCCTTCGCCGGGGATATAGGCTATGATTTCCTGGCCGTTCGTCAATCGCACTTTCGCCACTTTGCGCAGTGCGGAATTCGGCTTCTTCGGCGTGCGCGTCATGACCTGCGTGCAGACGCCGCGCCGCTGCGGACAATTCTTCAGCGCCGGCGACTTCGATTTCACCGAGACCTTCTTTCGTCCTTTGCGAATCAGCTGATTGATTGTTGGCATTGTCGTTAAAATAAACGCCGCCCGATCACAGGATTCGGGCGACAAAAAAACCGCTCAGGCCGCTTCCAAGTTCCCCACGCACCTGATGCGGAGAGCGGGCAATATAGGAATGAAATCCTGTGTCGCAAGAATATTTTCCGCTCGATCACGCTCTTAATCGCGAATGCGGCGGGGGTTGCGGCAAACCGCGCCCGACAGTCACGCTACGATCTCGGAAGTGAGCGGATAAAGGAGTCGATTTCCGCGCGTGCGCGCACTGCGTGTGCGGCGGGATACGAGGCGCGGAATTTTAGAAAGCGGTCGCCTTGGGGAAATATGATAATTCAGAAAGGACCTTCGTCTTCGGCCAACGGAGAATTCCGCACGCATGATGCGCTACTGATGCGTGTTCGCTTCAGCGATCTGGCC
Organism: Chthoniobacterales bacterium; assembly: GCA_035937255.1. Classification (GTDB taxonomy): domain Bacteria; phylum Verrucomicrobiota; class Verrucomicrobiia; order Chthoniobacterales; family UBA10450; genus JACCXL01. The sequence goes on from DASYVG010000348.1 coordinate 2,088, forward strand.
GAGTTCTTCCCAACGCGCGTAGCGGCGCGCGACATGATCTCGCGCCCGACGCAGCTGCGCTTCGAAAGCTGGAATGTCGGCGTGCTGCTTCACGTAGAAATCAGGTTGCGCGAATAGCGCTTCCAACCGCGCCACTTCGTTTTCCGCGGCGAGGATCGTCGCCTCCATCGTTTCAAGTTCGCGTTCCTCTTTCCACTTCAACTTGCGGACCTTTGCCGGCAATGGCCGCGCCGGTCCAGATCTCTGTATGCCGCCTGGACGCAGATTGATCGCGCTCAGTTCGGCGGCCCGCTTCTCAAGATAGTAATCGTAGTTCCCGACTGCATATCGCAGTACGCCGCCGTCTTCGAATGCGAGAATCGAAGTGCAGACGCGATTCAAAAAATAGCGATCGTGACTCACCACGATGACGCTGCCACCGAACGCGACGAGCGCTTCCTCCAGCAAACGCAACGTGCCGAGATCGAGATCATTCGTCGGCTCGTCGAGAATCAGCACATTGCCGCCGCGCTTCAGAATTTTCGCGAGCAAGACGCGGCTGCGTTCGCCCCCGCTCAGCTGATTGATTTTCGTGTTGATCCGCTCCTCCGTGAAGAGGAAGCGGCGCAAATATCCGCGCAACGTGATGTTCTCCTCGCCCAGCCGCACATATTCGCTCCCCTCGCCCACCTCCTCCCAAACCGTCTTCGCGTCATCGAGGAGCAGACGATTTTGATCGACGTAGTTGATCTCCGTGCGCGGTCCGATCTCCACTTCACCAATCGTCGGCTGTAGCTGCCCGAGCATGATCTTGAGCAACGTGGTTTTGCCGAGACCATTACGGCCGACAATCCCCAGACGTTCACCCGCCGCGAGATTCAGCGAGAAGTTGTCAAATAAGGTCCGGCCGCCGAGTTCGATTCCGACATCGCGCAACTCGATCACGCGATTGGCCAGCTTCGGCGCGGGCGGAATGATGAGATCGACATCGAGCTCGGCTTCCGGTGCCTCCTGCGCGGCCATCTCGAAATAACGCTCGACCCGATCGACCGACTTCGTCCGGCGCGCGCGCGGCGCCTTGCGCACCCAGGCCAGCTCGCGCTTCAGAAATTTCTGGCGCTTGTGCTCCTGCATCTCTTCTACCGCCGTGCGTTCCGCACAGGCGAGTAAATAATCCGTATAATTGCCGTCGTAGCTGTAGAATTTTCCGCGGGAAAGCTCGACCACACGCGTCGCGATCCGATCGAGGAAATAGCGATCGTGGGTCACGAAAAGACAGGTGCCCACGTAGCGCGCGAGAAAGTCTTCCAGCCATTCGATCGACCCGGTGTCGAGATGGTTTGTAGGCTCGTCGAGGATGAGAAAATCCGGACGTGCCAGCAATGCACGGCAAAGCGCTACGCGTCGTTTTTCGCCGCCGGAAAGATCGCGCACCACGCGTCCGGGATCCGGCGCATGCAGATTCGTGATCAGGCTCTTTGTCCGATGCTCGAGGTTCCAGCCGTCGAAATGCGAAATTTGGTCGAGCACAATTCCGCTCCGCGCGCTTTCCGGCGGCAGGCGCTCGTATTCGTCGATTAGATCGAGAACGCCTTGCGCCCCGGCGAGAATGTTTGCGTGCACGGTTGCGCTTTCATCCAGCTCGAACATCTGCGGCATGTAACCGGTCACGAGATCGCGGCGCTGATTGTACTCGCCCGCGTCCGGCTTCATCACGCCCGCGGCGATCTGCAGAAACGTCGATTTGCCGGAACCGTTGCGTCCGACGAGTCCAACACGTTCGCCTTCCAGAATCGTGAGCGTCGCATGATCCAGGACTGCCTGGGTTCCGAAACGTACGACGAGTTCCGTCGCGCTGGCGATCGCATTTAGAACCGACTCCGACATCCTCCCAGATAACACATTGTCCGCTTGCGATCAGGCAGAGGCGTCCGCAAGCTGCCGCGCCTTATGTTCGAGCTGCTCGGGAGAGATGCGTCATCGAAAGCGCGGCGCGGGCGCCTAACGACTGGGCATGGGGTGATGGAGACGCCAGCGTTCATGCCGGTCGGGACCCAGGGCAGCGTCAAAGGCGTCAGCCCCGACGAATTGCGCGCCCTCGAGGCGCAGATCATTCTCGGCAATACCTATCATCTATTCGTTAGGCCGGGACCGGAGGTGATCAGGCATTTTGGCAGCTTGCACCGATTCATGAATTGGGACGGGCCAATTCTGACCGACAGCGGAGGCTACCAGATCTTTTCGCTCGCGAAGCTGCGGAAGATCACAGAAGACGGCGTCGCTTTTCAAAATCATCTCGACGGAACGCCGACGTTTATCTCGCCGGAAATTGCGATGGAAATCCAGGCGACGCTCGGCAGCGACATCGCGATGGTGCTGGATGAATGCCCGCCGTGGCCGTGCAAACACGACTACGCGGCGAGAAGTTTGGAGATGACGACCTGCTGGGCGGGGAGGTGCAAGGCTGTAGCCGCGGGCCTGCGGCCCGCGCGGGCGGAAGAGGGGCTTGGTTTCTCGGGCGCGGTCGCGGCCCACAGGGCCGCGGCTACAGCGCGCCAGCTCGTCTTTGGCATTGTGCAGGGTGCGACCTTTGCCGATCTTCGCCGGGCGAGCGCCGAAGCAACGGTGCAGATTGGTTTCGACGGGTATGCGATCGGCGGCGTCAGCGTGGGCGAGCCGGAACCGGAAATGGTGCTCGCAGTGGAGAACAGTGAGCCGTATTTGCCGGCGGATAAACCGCGCTACGCCATGGGTCTGGGCACGCCGCCGCAGATGATCGAGTTAATCGCGCGCGGCGTGGACTTGTTTGACTGCGTGCTGCCCACGCGGCTCGCGCGCAACGGAACGGCCTTCACCGTCG
>DASYVG010000349.1:0-2104 GCA_035937255.1 Chthoniobacterales bacterium
CATGCAAAAGAGCTCCGAATCCTTCGGTTCGAACATGAAATGCGCGATGAGCTCGAGCGCTTTGCTCTGATACCAGAGGCTCTGGGCGGCTTTTGGCACTGGTGGCTGCAGCAACGCCCCGACGACGTTGCGCTGCTCGCCCGACATGGGGCGCGGACGCGAGATGATGGTGCGGTTCTTCCCCGGAAAGACGGCGTCGCGAACCTGTGGCTCCAGTTCACCTGCGCAATCCGCGAGTTGCTTCTGCAGGTGCGCTTGCGAGAACTCGATCGTGACGAACTCATGCTGGTCGCGCGCCTGGCGCGAAGCGGTCACCGGCTCGTCCGCGACGGAGTAGTAGCCGCACGTCCCGCCTTCATAGACGCCGCGACCGTCACGTCCGACCGCGCCCCGACCGTCTACGTTCAAGCAAAACTCAACGCTTCGCGGGTGGAAACTGCGGCCCCAATCGAGGACGCGTTCGGTCCGAAAACCGTGCCACTCCACGCTGAGGCCAAGCTGCTCGAAATCACCGTAAAGTTGGCGCCATCCCGGATCGAGACCGCGCCAGGCGTCCTGCTCCGCCTGCGCTGCGCTTCGGGAAATCATCGGGGCTTAATTACGAAGCGCGGCAGGAGAAAGCAAGGGTCCATTCCCGTGCTCCAAGGCGGCGCGATCCCACTTGGCAAGATCGGCTGCGGCGGCATAGGTGCGTTGCAGAAAATCGAGCAGCAAATCGTCGGGGGCACCTGCAGTTCGCACCGCTTCGTAGGGGAGAACCCATTCGCGCAACGCGTCGCTAAAAAAAGCCGCCCCCGGGATGCCTTTGGCCTTCTCGAAACCGGGCGGAGAGGGGTAGGCGTAGGAATAATAAACTGGTTCGGGCAGCGCGTCGCCCCCGGGCCAGAATCCGCAACTGCTCACCTCATGCGAATAGGCCTCGCGCGTTACGGGATCAGGCAGATGCGGAACGCCGCCTGGATGCGGCGGGGCGGGGCGGCCGGAGAAACGAGTCACCGCCAGATCGAAGCTGCCCCAGAAAAAGTGAACGGGGCTGCATTTGCCGATGAAGCGCGTCCGGAATTCCTTAAAGAGGCGGTCGCTCTGCACGAGCACGCGCCCAAACCTGTGCGCGGCGTCCGCGTCGTACGCCGCGTGCTTCTCATCCTGGGCAAAAGGGATCGATTCCGCCACTTCGTTCGGGGAGGCGGAGATGTGTGTCTCGATGTCCAATTCGTGCAGCGCACTCACGATTTCACCGTAGAAGCTGGCAACCGAGCACGGCCCGAGAGCCACGACGCGCGTCGAGTGGTCAGCGGTCGCGATGATCAAGCGGTGATCAACGAAATCGAAATCGATCTGAAAAGGGCGCGTGCCTTCGTAGATCGGAGAAGTCGTCAGCCCGCGCGGCGTCACATAAAGGACGACGTGCCAGGAATGATTCAGCCAGGTGGACTTGGAGAGTCGGATTTTGCCCACAATCTGCGTCCACATGTGCAGGGTCGCGCAGGTTGCCTTCCAATCTGCAAACGGAAGCGCCGGCCAAATTTCGGAAGTCATAATCGTTGCAAGAATCAGCGGCGTTCCCGACCGAAGTCAACGCCCTCTAGAGTCCTGTATCCTTACTCATAGAGGAGCTGTCACGCGAAAGCGCGCGTCTGGGGAGCGCACGCGACTCGCGTGCTGGCGATGGCGACCTCGCCATCGCGAACTTTTCTTCCCAGCAGCGCGGTCCCGCCCGCCCCGTGCCAAGTTCGTTTCGGCGCGTCGCCGAAACCCGCACGCGGGTCGCGTGCGCTCCCCAGAACGCCCCTCGGGCTGCTTTCCATTCAAGTGATACAGGGCATCTCCATATGACGCCATGTGGATTCATGCAAATTCGCAGATTGATATACTGAAAATGCTCCACTGAGTCAGCCGCTGTGATGTCTCTGACGACGTGCGCGCGACGCATCCGTGCACGGATGCGCTAGCTTGCCGAGAAGATTTTGCGCGCGAGCTCGAGACGCTTCGCGTTGGTCCGGTCGCATTGCTCTTGCGCGCGCGTGACCAGGCGCCCGTAGTCCAGGTGCCGCAGCTCTGGGATCGATTCGGCCGCGGCCGAGAGCGCGGTCCAAAGCTCGCG
>DASYVG010000350.1:0-5033 GCA_035937255.1 Chthoniobacterales bacterium
AGCAAGGTGGGGAGGCGCTCACGTTCGCTGCTCTGGTAGAGTCGATGCAAGCGCTCGTAAGCTTCGCGTTCCCGGCCCGCACAATAGGAAAGCTCATAGGCGGCAAAGCGCCTGTTATAGCTCGGCGCGTCAGGCAGAGCCGCCGCCTTTTCGAAATATTCCGCCGCATGCGCATGATCATGATACTTATCGCGATAAAGCCGCCCGAGTGCTTCGTAGAGCTGCGGCTTTTCCGGATTATTTAGAATTCCGCGTTCCAGAAAATCGCGGCCTAAATCGAAATACTCCCGCTGGGCGCGCAAGCGCAACGCTAAGCGTGGCTGGGCCGGATCGTTCATCGCTGCGACGCTGGCATTCCACGCCATGTGCCAGGCAGCCATGTCCCAAAACAGAATCGCGCGCGGCTGCAGCGTCGTGGCCTGGCGAAAGAGCAGCAACACGCGTCCCCATTCCGTTCGTTCCCAGGCGACGTGCGCCTGAAGGAAAACGAAGTCGGCTACGAGCGCGCGAAAACCACTGAGCGCCGCGATGAATCCGAGCTGTCCAACCTGCTCGCGCAAACCTAACCCGAACTCGACGGCGCGGAAATGGTCTCGCCGGTGTTCGGCCGAAATTGCCGTTTCGACCGGAATCTTGGCGAGGCCGGTAGCAAGGAGAATCGACAGGATGAGCAGGCCGCGGATCACAATTCTCTCCGATAAAAGACCGCCCAAGCGAGCAGGAAGTAAAGCGCCACGTAGAATCCGCCGAGCGCCGCGGTTTTCGCGAATAGCGCCGGGAGGATGGGAGTGCCAGCGACCACATCATCCACCAGATTGAACAACTGGAGATCCGGAAAGAGGAGCGCCACCAATCCCAGAAACGTGCTCGCGATCCAACCGGTGCCGTGTTCGTGCTGCCAGTATTCGCGCGCGGTTCCCTCCAGATGCCCGATGAAGTAAACAAAGACCATGACAACGACCGCGAAAATATTCGAGGTCGCAAACGTGGAGACGAAAAGCGTGAGGGCAGCGAGCAACGCGGCCTTCAGGAAGATGATCGCGATCCCGGGCAGAAGATTGAGGTTGAACGCGGAAGCGCGCACGCTGCGCAACGCTTCCTCGAGATGGTCAGGCGGCGCCGCACGCATTTGACGCGCCGTCTCAGCCAGCACGGCGTGTTCGCGCAAATAAAGCGCCGCCAGGAAAAGCGCGCTCATCAGAAGTGTGCTGATGGCCAGCAGCCAGAGCACGCCGCAGAGCTTGCCCAGGATGTATTCACCGCGATGGACCGGCTTGGCCAGAATCGTGTAGATCGTGCGATCCTCGATCTCCTGCGGGAGTAATCGCGCGGTCGCGACGATCGCGAGAACGGAAGTGAAGATGTTTATCGCGCCCAGCGAAATGTCCTTTAAGACCTGGAACTCTTGTTGAAAGGTCATGCGAGCCAGAAAAAGCGAGCTGCCGATCAGCAGTAACGCGAAGAGCAGCAGCACATAAAACACGCGCAGCCGCGTCAGTTCGCGCAGCGTGTTCGAAGTTAACGCTCCGACGCGGCGGAAGGAAAATGCGGCATGGGGAAGGTTGCTCACGATGTTCGGCTCAACTGCGCGTGGAAGATTGCGTCGCATCCAGGAAAAGCTTCTCCAGCGTGGTCTCCGAGTTGCGCTTCTCGACCACCTGCGCACCCGCGGCAAGCGCACGGGTTTCGATTTCACTGATCAAATCAGCCGAGGCATTTTCCAGGACGAGCTGCGTGCGATTTTCGATCGCGATCAGCTCCCGCAGCGGACCTTCGCGGACGAGCTCGCCTTGCGCCAGAATGCCCACGCGGTCGCACACTTCCTGTACTTGTTCGAGCAGGTGCGACGAAAGAAGCACGGTCATGCCGCGCGCTTTCAAGTCGAGAATCAGATCTCGAATCTCGCGCGATCCGGCTGGATCCACGCCTGCGGTCGGTTCATCGAGGATCACGACTTTCGGTTCGTTGATCAACGCCTGAGCCAGACCAATGCGCTGCAGCATTCCCTTGGAATAACCGCCCAGCCGCCGAGTGCGCGCGTTCGTTAGGCGGACGAGTTCCAGCAATGCGTCGATTCGTTCCCGCAATTTCGCGCCGCTCAGCCCGCAGATCTTGCCGTAGAAACGGAGCGTCTCCTGACCGGTCAAATATTTGGGGAAGTAGGGGCTTTCCGGCAGAAAGCCGACGGAGGTGCGGCTCGCAACAAACTCGCTGTCCCGCCCGAAAATTTCGGTCTTCCCCCGCGTCGGTGTCACCAGTCCGAGAATCATCTTGAGCGTCGTGCTTTTGCCGGACCCATTCGGTCCGAGCAAACCGTAGACCTGTCCCGCTTCCACGCGAAAAGTGACATCGCGCACCGCCACCATCGGGCGGCGCTGGAATGGTATCGGGAAGCTCTTGCTCACCGAGGTTACCGTGATCGCGTCAGTCATGTCTGATCTGAAATCCTTTCGTTCCGGTGGGCGGTGCAGAAAACGCCGTTTCGATTTGGTTGTGAATGTGCGCGCGCAATTCGCTTTCGCCAATCGCACTGAGAAAAGCGCGGACCTCGTCCTCCGCGCCGGTGGCGCGCAATTCCACCCGGCCATCCGGCAGATTGCGCACCCAGCCAGTCACATCGAAGCCTTTTGCAATCTGCTTCACGGTGTAACGGAATCCAACGCCTTGCACGTGCCCTTCATATAAGACCTCGGTCGATATCATGAATTGAAGCGCGCAGCATACCTAACGAGGCCGGCGAGAGAAAGTCCGCGATCGTGCAAGCTACCGCGGCGAACTTTCCGGCGGCAGGTCGGGATCAGGCAGTTGCTCGGGCGGGGGCGCGAGCCGTGGATCATTCGTATTGAACCTGAAGCGCTCCCCGCCTCGCGCTCTCGGGTTCGTGGGATCGGGCGTCGGCGCGGTGAGCGCAGCGACGAGCGTCGCCGGCGCGATCTTGATGTCGTCGCTCGCCACAAACCCCTGCTGCCCATCTTTCACCAGTTGCACCTTCGAGTATCCGAAAGAGGGACGAATCAGAGTGACGAGGGTGTCGCGAGGCAATTCGCTGTCAGGCCCGCTCCCTTGCTGCGGGCCATACTTAAAAAAGGCGGTTTTCTCGGCTGTGACCGAGAAGAGTTTGCCGCCGCTGGCCGTGAGCGGGCTGGGATTTCCTCCTGCGCACGCGGCCAGCACGCTGCTCGCCACAAAAAGAGCCGGCGCTTTTTGCAGCCAGCTTTGCACCCGTGCAAACCTTCCCCCACTCCGCCTGCTCATTACTTATAGGAATAAACGAGACAGCACGTCGACTCTTCACCTTCGCGTAAATCCACCGCCACGAAATATTGACCGCTCGTCGCCGGCGAAAATCCAGCCGCCACCTTCTCGCCATCGTCATAATCTTCGGTCGCAACTTTGCGGCCGCTCTCATCAAAAACGCCGACGCCGATTTTTTTGGCCTTCTCCGTCGCACCGACCGAGAACCAATACTGATTGCCTGCGTATAAGTTGACCGCGATCAAGGCGCGGTCCTGTGGTTTCAGCGAGCCGGCCCAGTGTCCATCCCGAATCTTGAAGCCTTCGTTTGAAAATGCGGCCGCCAGATCGAGCGCCACTTTGTGCGCCTCGACCTCCTGATCGTTCTCCGCCGTCGTGCCGCGGATGGGTGCCGATGCCAGCGCCATCGCCATGGCGAGAACAGCGAAAACTCTCATTTCACATCCCCCTTGTTCTGGATTTCTTCCATCATTTTGCCCACCGCCTCGTTGACCTTCCGCACCTCGTCCGCCGTGGGCGGTTTGCCTGGGGTAAACGCGACTAGTTTCTCGATGTTGCCCAGCTGATCGCCCACCTCTTTTACGAGCGGATCCTTCTGCAGTTCCGGCGAGATGTCATTGATCTTGGTCCGAATGAAGTTAACCAGCGCCGGCTGGCGTAGCACCGCCGCCGTGTGCTCGTCGAAATTCTGCGCAATCGAGCCGCTCACTACTTGCGTGCCGCGAATCCAGCCGCCCAAACTCACCAGAATAACGAGGTCCTGATCACGATGCGATTGCATAGAAGTCTTCACTTCGTTCTGCGTCGCTTCCAACTCCTCCTGCAGCGAACTCCATTCGCTGTGCTCGGCGAATTCATTGATGCTGTTGCCGCGCCCCAACACATGCTCGCTCACGCCCAGCGCCTTCGCCAGCTTCACAATGTCAGCGCCAATATTTTTCACCTGCTGACTGTCCTGCGCCTGCACCGCGATGAAACCGTCGGCGATCAGTCCACCCAAATTCAGCGCGATCTGCGCGCGATTCCGGTAGGTCATCGGCATCGGAGCGCGATATTGTCCGGCCCAGTTTGGCTTGCCCGGTTTTTCGAGCGCCGCAAAAAGCTCGCCGGACGATGGAATCGTCACCTCGTCAGTCCTGATTGCTTTGGCCAGCTGCTCAGCCGGGATGGTGCTGGGCTCAGCTGCGCCTGCGATGAACGGGAGAGTGAGGTACGCGAGCGAAGCGATCCCGCATCGAAAAAACATGCGTCAGATTATCGCTCCGCCCTAAGATTGCCAGCGGGAATGTCATGTCGGCAGCCAGCTGTGATGACACGGCGCAGTCGCGTTTTGCTGTTTAATCTCGGCAGCGCTCCGCCCCCCGTGGCGGAGTGAAAACTTCGTTGCTTGCTGTTTGAAAGCTGTTCTAATGCGACGCGAAATTTATGTCGCAAACAACCATCGCGAAGATCAGCGCACGGGAGATTCTGGATTCGCGCGGGAACCCGACCGTTGAAGTCGATCTTCGGCTGGAAGGCGGGGCGTTGGGGCGGGCTGCAGTGCCCAGCGGCGCCAGCACCGGCGAGCACGAAGCATGGGAGCTGCGCGATGGGGACAAGTCGCGCTACGGCGGCAAGGGAGTGGCAAACGCGGTGCGAAATGTGAACGAGAAAATCGCGCCGGCCCTCAAAGGATCCGATGCGCTCGACCAGCCAGCTGTCGATCGCGCCCTGATCGAGCTCGACGGTTCGCCGAACAAAAAGAATCTCGGAGCCAACGCCCTCCTCGGTGTTTCCCT
>DASYVG010000351.1:0-4721 GCA_035937255.1 Chthoniobacterales bacterium
CCTTTGCTGGCTATCGAAATTCACAATTCAATCCTTCGCATTTCAGAACAGGCGAGGCGTGCCGACCGCGTAGTGCGGTAATGTGTGTTGCTTCGGGATTCGCTGACCAGGCCGCAAAGATTACTCTCGCGGTGTTCAAAATGAGCGACTTGACCCGGGCTCACGTGACATCCACGCGTTTACCCGCGGTTCCCAGTTCGAATCAGCGTTTACGCCTAACACGATGACCAAATCACAATTAATTGACGCGCTAGTGGAAGCCACCAGTGAGAGCAAAGCGGATTGCGACCGCAATCTTGAGGCCGTTCTCGCAGCCGCCAGGCACGCGAGAAAGGCGAGCGCGTTGATCTCCGCGGATTCGGAACATTTCGCATGCGGGAAAGTAAAGCCCGGGTGGGCCGGAATCCTCGCACAGGAGAGTCGGTGAACATCGCGGCTAAGAAAGTACCGGTGTTTAAACCCAGCAAGGAATTTGCTGAGCGCTTGAAGTCCACCCCGGCTGTAGCGGAATCGGTTTAGATATACCGCAATCGCCACCTGTGGATTTGGGGATTTTGGAAGCAGCCCTGATCGGATACAAACGGAAGATCGAGGACCTCGAAGGACGAATCGCCGAGATGAGAGGCACATCGGATGGAAGTCCCCAACGAGCCGCCGAACCCCACCCGAAAACCTCCACGAAGAACAGAGGCCCTCGGACCGCTGCTGTCCGCAAGCGCATGGCCGACGCGCAACGAAAGAGATGGGCGGCGGTTAAACGGAAGCAGAAGAGCGGGAAGGAGTGAGGCTGCCGCTCACCCTGTTGTGATTAGCCGTTCAGCGTAACTGTAACAGTCTGAACTCGCCCTGGACAGCCAACGATGGCAATGCGCCGTGTCGTGGATTCTGATGCCGGGAACTTCGCGGTGCCCTCCGTGTTTGGTAACGCGAGCCGCTTCACAGCGGGAACTCGACATGAAGGTTTATCGTGCTGTTTCTAGATTTCGCAACGCAACCCGAGGCGCGCAAGGTCAGTTCATGATCTGCTATTGAAAGAAAGTGGCCAACGCGCGACGAGAGGAAAAGCGGAAGCGAGAAATTAAGCTTCGCATGGCGGAGCAGCGGTTGGAGCACGATCGCCGCGAGGCTGATGAATGGGCTTCGATCGCCAGGAGGGCGCGCGATAAAGGTGATTTCCCGGCCGCCGCACGCGATGCCAAGAAGGCGCTCGCCCTATGTCCCGATCATCTCCGGGCGCTTGCTCTGCTCGGCCAAATGTATTTTCAGGGCGGGCACTTCGCCGACGCTCTCTCGTATTTCAACCGGCTGCGCCGACTCAATGACAAAGCCGATGTCGTTTTCAATCTAGCCCAAACGCTCAGCCGTTTGGGCCGTAAGCAGGAAGCCCTGGCGGAATACCGCACATTTCTCAAGACCACCGAATTCTCCAAAGCTCAGAGTCTCCGCGGTCTGAGAGACGGCGCGCTCAGCGCCTGCGTCCAACTGGAACGAGAGCTGCTCAAGCCCGCGGCAATTGTCGAAACGCCCGCTCCCACTCGCATCGCCGCGCCCGAAAAGGTTCCGCAGCCTACGCCCACGCCGCGGCCCGAACTCCCACGAGTCCGCGTGGAATTTCTGCCCTCGCCCGAGCCTGATCTTCAGCGCCAGCCAGCCGGCTCACTCGCCGATTACTTTCTGCGCCGCCGCTTCCTCGATCTCCGGATGGCGCAGAGCTTCGAGGATCTCCTCTGTCTCGGATCCCTGAACGGCGTCGATACCTATTCCTACCAGCACGACACGGTTCGCAAAGTGCTCCGCCAGTTCAAAGGCCGCGCTCTGCTCGCCGACGAAGTGGGATTGGGCAAGACCATCGAGGCATGTCTGGTGCTGAAGGAGTACTGGACGCGCGGTATGGTGCGCAAGGCGCTCGTACTCACGCCGCCCGCGCTGGTAGCGCAATGGAAGGGCGAGCTCATCGAAAAGTTCAGCCTCGCTCCCGTGTCGCCGGACGGTGTGGATTTCCGTCGCGATGCCGCGCATTTCTGGCATTCGGAACCGTTGATCGTGGCGTCGCTCGGCATGGCGCGTCTGGAGCCGCATGCCTCGACGCTGGCCGGCATCCCCTGGGACATGGTGATCGTCGATGAAGCGCACTGCCTCAAGAATCGAACCAGCGCAAACTGGAAACTGATCAACTCCCTAAATAAGAAATTCATTCTGATGTTGTCCGCGACGCCCGTCGAAAACAACCTATTGGAGCTATACAACCTGATTACCGTGCTGAAACCGGGCCTGCTATCGACCGAGGCGGATTTCAAGAAGCAGTTCGTGACGACGGGCAAACCGAGAACACCGAAGAATCCCGATCGTCTGCGGGAGCTTTTGTCTGACGTCATGATTCGTAATACCCGCTCGGTGGCGGATGTTGCCCTGCCGCACCGCATCGCCAGCAGCATCGTAGTGCCGCCATCGAAAGACGAGGCGGAGGTGTACGGACGCATTTCCGCATTCGTTTCGTCACGATACAGATCGAATGGCGAATCGCCGATGGCGCTCGACTGGCTCATGCGCCAGGCCGGCAGCAGCCCGCAGGCACTGTGCCGATCGCTGGGCCGTGCGATCGGGGAGGAGAAATGGGCGGATGAAGATCTGCGGGAGCTATGCCGAATCCAGGAAATTGCCTCCCGCCTGCGCTCGAGCAGCAAGGGAGAACAGCTGGGAGACATGCTGTCCTCTCATTCCGGCAAAGTTGTAGTCTTCACGGAATTCGCGCCGACGCTTGATCATCTTGCCGAGGTATGCGAGCGGCGCGCGATATCTTATGCGCGTTTCAGCGGCGATCTGCCCCGGTCCGGGAAAGACGCCGCCATTGGCCGATTCCGGGACGAAGCGCGCGTGCTGCTCTCGACAGGCAGCGGAGGCGAGGGCCGCAACCTGCAGTTCGCCAACACGGTGATCAATTTCGATCTGCCGTGGAGCCCTATGCGCCTGGAGCAGCGCGTAGGCCGCGTGCACCGCATCGGTCAAACGCGCGATGTCTTTGTTTTCAATTTCTGCCAGCAGGGAACCATTGAAGAGCAACTCCTGCGTCTGTTGCATGACAAGATCAACATGTTCGAATTGGTGGTGGGCGAGATGGACGCCATCCTGGACACGCTGCAAGACAAGCTCGGCGAGAATCGCGGCTTCGCCGATGTGGTGCTGGACCTTTGGGTTTCTCACGATCGCACCGATGGCCGCACCCAAGCGTTCGATGAGCTGGGTGAGCGCCTGATTGCCGCCAAGAGGCAGTATCTGGAAACCCGAAAACTCGACGAATCGCTGTTTGAGCGGGACTTCGAGGTGTAGGCGTGCTGGGAATTTGCGATTGGGCGAAGGATTTGCTGGTCAGCCGGGGCGCGCTGGTCGAAGAAGAAGAGGGGGAATCGTTTCGCGCATTACTGCCGGATGAAGTTGCAAAAGCGGTTGGCGCGAACGAATGGTTGAGGCTTCAATTTGGCTCGGGAGCCGGAGCTGATGATGGTGGCGAATGGCTGGAGCGGCTCGGCGCTCTGCTACCCGCGCATCCCCGCATCGTTAACGCGCGCCTGCGCCATTTTTCAACGGCGCCGCGCATTGATGCCGCCGCTGTTCTCGATCGCGAATTCGCCGTACAGAACGGAATCTACCGGGTTGTCGATGATTATGCGAGCAGCGCGAATTACTATCTGTTCTCGTTCCACTACATCGTGGATTCAGACGAGCGTTCGACGGGCGTCGTGAACGTCTGCCTAAATTCGGCGGTCCGTTCCGTGACTTCGCAACCGGATCATCTGCTGCGATCGATCGAAGCGGAGTTGGAGCCGGCATCCGGCGTTGAACTCGAGGGCAAGGTGTTCACTGGCCTGTATCGTGTTGCCGAGGATGCCGCGCGGCGAGAAATCCGGCAAGCGATCGCGGGCATCGAAGACAGCACCAGCCGCCGCCTGGCGCGAGACACCGAACGCGTGCGGTCATACTATCGCGGCCTGATGGCTCAAATTGAGAAACGGGTCGCCAGGCGCGCAACCGATCCCGAAGCTGCCGAAAAGGAACGGGCGCGCGCTCGCGCAACGGAGCTCGATCGCGACGCCAAGCTGGAGGACCTCTGGCGCAAGCACTCGCTGCGAATTCAGGTGCTGCTAACGGATGTGCTCACGATGGCGCTGCCGGTGCGGGAGATTTCGATCCGCCTTATTCGCAAGAAAGAAGAGCGGCTCAAACCGCTGCATTGGAATGCGACGCTACGCCAGATCGATGCACCATGGTGCGAGAAGTGCGGGGTTGCCGCTCGTCCGCTGTTCCTGTGCGAGGCGATGCACTGCCTTTGCAAGGACTGTTTCGCCGCCTGCGCAAAGTGCGGACGGGTGTTTTGCCGCGTGTGCCAGCCGCGATGCAAATGCGGCGGGTACGCCTCAACGTAGCGAAAGCGATTCTCGGCAAAGTGAACGAACTTAATCACCGAGACATCCACACCCGCCTGCAGGAACGCAACCGCACAACTGTGACGCATGACGTGGGGAGTGACTTGCACTTTTGTGGCGCGGGAGCTTGTTGTGGCCGCGAGTCGCCTGATTTGCCGGAAGAAAAGCCAGTCAACAAACGGCAGAGCGCCGGTGCCGGAAGGGCGCGGAGAAACGATGGGCCAACGTGTTGCCAGAAGAACGAAGCGCGCTCATGGAGGCGGCCGCTGAAGCCCATTGGGGACCCGAGAAGAAAACGGC
>DASYVG010000352.1:0-3856 GCA_035937255.1 Chthoniobacterales bacterium
TGGCGTGGTTAATAGTCATCGCGGTTTCGTCCAGGCAGCGAGCGAGCCCGGAAAAGGCGCCACTTTCAGCATTTATTTACCCATGCAACAAGCAATCGACGAGACGAACGAAGTAACCACCGGTATCATCGCGAAAACCGCCACCGCGCAAACAATCCTGCTCGTCGAAGACGAAGAGATGCTGCGCGAACTCGGCATGATCATGCTCGAAGCCGAAGGGTATCAGGTTCTGACAGCAAAGGATGGCGTCGAAGCCGTCGAAATTTTCTGTGAACGGCGCGATGAGATCGGACTTGTTGTGTGCGATCTCGGTTTACCCCGCCTCGGCGGGCGTGATGTTTTCATGAAGATGAAAGAAAACAAGCCGGGCGTCCGCGCGATTGTCGCCAGCGGTTACCTCGAACCGAACATGCGCTCGGAGATTCTAAAAGCGGGCGTCATCGACACGATCCAAAAACCGTATGACTTTCGGGAGCTTCTGGAAAAGATCCGCGCCGTCATCGGCGCCGCCGAACCGGTCGAGGACGAGCAGCCGCTGCTTTTCTAAGTTTGGCAGAACGCGACGACGGTAAGAGCTACCGCGAGACGGCCGACTCCGGAGCACGCAACGCCTGCGTCAGCGCGCCTTTGCGTTCGTTGATTACAAAGGTGTTATTGTCACCGAACCGTGTCCACGGTCCTGGCGGGACCTCATCAAAATCGACAAACTTCCAATCCGTCACGTCGGTCGCCTGCAGGCCGAGATAGTCACGGATGGCGGGCGAAACGTCCAAACCCGCGCCTTTGTTTAGATTGGGCTTCGGTCTGTCGTTACCAAAAACGTATTGCCAGTGATCAGTGCGGAACGGTCCTGCGTCTTCCCATTGCGCGTAGACAGTTTTACTGCCTCTGCGGATGGCGATCCAGTGACCTTTGCAAGTTGAGACCGCGGGTCCCTGATATTGCTCCTTGAACCACGGCACCACGCGCGAAGCCTCCGGCCGATGACCGGTGGAAGCCTTGTCATTATACGGCAGCGCGCAATAGAACGGATTTTGCCGTGGTGTGAAACGCGCTGGAATCAAACCACGTCGATGGGCCAGATTCGGGTCGTCAAAGCCACCGTAGTTTTTGCCCCAGTTTTTGTCCCAACAGCTGGCGTGATTTGGAATGGGGTTATTCCCGCTCGCTTTTTCTCCGATCCAAAAAACAGTGGTGACAATTTGCCGTCGCCACGAGAATCGTTCGATCTTTTGTTTCGGCGAATCGCGCTTGACGGAGGTATAAGCGATCGGGTCGACTCCTGCAACTGCGCCGGCTCCCTGTTTGCTTGACTTCTTGCTCAGCTTCAGCTTGGCTGCTGGGACCTGCGTTGCCGTCGACTGTGAAAACAGGGACGTCACGGAAGAGAGCAGGACCGCGACAGTGTGGAAAATACTTCCGGGCTTCATGGCATCACCGTTCTGCGGCCAAGACTGGCCTAGACTGAACGTCGCCTAATTCTACACCGGTAATTCGGAAATCACAGGTGCTGCGGGGGTAATGGATCATCTAGTTTTGCGCGATCTGGCGACGCGCTTTTTCCAACAGAGCTTTTTCTTCCGGCAACAATTTCGCGCTCGCGCCCAGATCGAGAAATTGCAGAGCGCGTGCCGAATCGCCGGCGGTGGCCAAAATTATCCCATAGTAGGCGGCGATTTGAGGCTGCCGAAGTTGCGCGTCCGTCAAGCCGGAGATGGTTTTCACCGCGTTTTTCGAATCTCCGAACGTGTGTAGCGCAAATGCGTAGGTCGACGCGTAGGCCGCATTCTTCGGATTTTCCAGGTAAAGATCGCGCGCAATCTTGCGCGCGCGATCGGCATTCATGTCCAGCAGAAGCGAAAGCTGCGCGACGTTGTTTTGAATGTCGCGATCGGCCGGGTGGAACTCCTGGCGGTGGAGGCAAACGCGATAGAGATCCTGCGTCGCGCCGTCTTGCGCGTAGCGCGCGTAGAGTGTTTTGAGAGCGTCATCGCCTCGTTCCGGATCTTTCGCCGCGAGCCAGAGGAGCTCAGTTCGTTCAGCGGCCCAGCCCCATCGTTCCACCGTGTCGGCGAGGAGGAGCGCTTGCTTGGGCGCGCCGTTAATCTTCTTGAGCGCTTCTCGCCACTGCGCCTGCGCCGCGCTCTCGCTGCCCGACTCGCGCTGGGCGCGCGCAGCCAGGGCGTTACGGAGAAAATCAATCTGTCCCCAACTGCCGCCCTGCACGAACCGCAGTATGCCGACCCAATCCCGCATCGCCATGTAGGAATCGGAGAGCGCAACGGCCACGAGAATGTTGGCTTTGAGATTCAGCGGGATGGCTTCGCCCCATGAGATAGCATCGCGCGCCAATCCGTGCGCATTCATCCAGGTAACCATCGCCGCCGTCTTCTCTGGAATTTCGAGAGCCTGCCGCTGTCGCTCCTGTAGATAATCAGCTAAACTGGCGTCTCCGGCGGCTTGCAGTGCAGTGAGGAAGAGAAGCTGATCTCAAAAATTCCGTTCGGGCAGGGCATCCAGTGTACGCGCGAGTTCCAGCGCCGTGCCTGCTCGCTTCTCCCGAATAGCATCCTCGATTAAGGAGCGCGTGGCCTCACGCCGGAGAGAAGGTTCGCCCTGTAAACCGTGGAGAGTCTGCAGGCCTTCGTCGCGGATTTTCGCATCACTGGCGCTCAACCGCAGGATAGCCAGGCGTAGGATGTTCTCTTTTTTGGTCGGTCCCAGGCGGACTGCTTCTTCCAGCTGTCGAGCCATCTCGTTGCCATCGTGTCGCGCGCCCGCGACGTCTGCGAGTAGAGCGTGATAGTCAGCCGATCGTTTATCGGGATCCCCGATTCTGCTCAACGCGAAGGAGACGTTCTGCCAATCGCCAAATCGAATGGCCGCACGGCCGAGCGCGATGAAATCGGACGGTTTGGGGGAGCTCAGTTCAACCACCCGGCGACGCCAGTCGAGCGCAGAGCGGACTCCCGCCCGCTCAGAGATTCGCGCCATGATGCGGCAACCTTCGGCATTCTCCGGATTGATCTGCAAAAGCCGGCGCGCGTCTAGGCTCGCATGTTTATAATCGCCGCGATCGACGAGCGCATTGGCTTGTGCGACGAGCCGACGTTGCTGCCAGTCGTGGACCTCTCGATATCCCAGGACACCGGTCGCCACCAGCACGACGATGATCGCTACAAACCAGCCGGCGAACTTCAGCAGGGATCTCTCGATTTTATTTCCAGGGGGTTGCAAGGTAAAAGAAGCGTTTCCGCGCCGGCCTCAAAGTCAATGACGAGCGTTCCCATAATTGTCTGGCAACGCGCTAGATCAGAAGGAGCAGACCGCATTCCACCCCCAGCGCCGGGACTCCCCCTGGGCTCGTATCCTGCTCACGCCAAAACGACCTCGCCGCGATGAACACCGCGATTCTCTCCGCCGGGCCCGCTATTTCCGATCGCCGCGACCGTTGGTTCGCGATCGTGGTGCTCGGATTGCTTTGGATCGAACTCGCTTCAAGACTGCGCTTCGAATGGACCATCAATCCGCAATACGGATATGGCTGGACCGTCCCCTTCCTGACGGGGTTTCTCTTCTGGCGCCGGTGGCAGACTGCGCCTGTAGCAACGGAACCATGGTGCCGCTTTACGATAATGGGCGTGACCATCGCGGCCGCCGCTCTTCTCGCTCCACTGCGTCTCATCCAGGAGGCAAACCCGGATTGGCGGCTGCTGAGCTGGGCGATGGCGCTCCTCGTCGTCGCGATTAGCAGCGCATTGGTTTATCTCGCGGGCGGACCGGCTTGGTTGCGGCATTTCGCGTTTCCGATCGCGTCTTCCCTCGTGGCTGTTCCGTGGCCGACCCAATTCGAACA
>DASYVG010000353.1:0-1735 GCA_035937255.1 Chthoniobacterales bacterium
GCTCCGCTGCCCAAAGTAGTGGCCGATCGCGACCAAATTTACAGCGTGGTCACCAATCTGCTCTTGAATGCCCGCGACGCAGTCGAATCGGGTGGACAAGTTCGCGTAGAGACACGACAAAACGGCGAGTGGGCGGCCGTGAGCGTGGCGGACAACGGCTGCGGCATGAGTTCAACTTTTTTGAAAGAATCTTTGTTCCGCCCATTTCAAACGACAAAAAAAAAGGGAATCGGCATCGGGATGTTCCAGACCAAAATGATTGTGGAGGCGCATCGCGGCACCATCCAGGTGTCGAGCAAGCTGGGAGCCGGCACGACGTTCCGCGTGATGTTGCCTCTGAACGGGGAAAAGAAGTGAAGCCAAGATTGTTAATCGTCGATGACGACGAAGAGATCCGGACGCAGATGAAATGGGCGCTCGCGGCCGACTATGAGGTCGCCTTCGCCGGAGACAAAACGAGCGCGCTCGACACTTTCTCACGCGATCGGCCGTCGGCTACCTTGCTCGATCTGGGCTTACCGCCGCACCCCAACGAACATGTCGAAGGCTTCGCCACTCTCGCGGCGCTGTTGCAGGTCGACAGCGCAGCCAAGGTGATCATCGTTTCAGGCCAGGGCGAAAAGCAGAACGCGATCGAAGCCGTCGGCGCCGGCGCCTACGACTTCCTCTGCAAGCCGGTCGAGATGGAAGAGCTGCGACTTCTGCTCCGTCGCTGCATCTACGTGGCGGATTTGGAACGGGAATATCGCGCCATGCAGGAGGGTCGCAAAGCCAGCGGCTTCGAGGAGATGCTCGGCACCAGCCCGCAAATGCAGGGCGTGTTCGGTTACATCCGGAAGGTCGCCGGGACCACTGCGCCGGTTTTGCTGCTAGGCGAGAGTGGCACGGGCAAGGAGATGGCGGCACTCGCGATTCACCGTCGCAGCCCTCGCAAGGAGGGGCCTTTCATCGCCATCAATTGCAACGCCATTCCTGAAAACCTCCTCGAAAGCGAATTGTTCGGCCACGAAAAAGGCTCTTTCACCGGCGCTCACATGCAGCGGAAGGGATTGATCGAAAGCGCTACGGGCGGCACTCTCTTTTTGGACGAGATCGGAGAGCTGCCTTCCAATATCCAGGTAAAACTGCTGCGTTTCCTGCAGGAGCAACGCTTCCAGCGGGTCGGCGGCCGCCAGGAAATGCAGAGCGATGTCCGGCTTATCGCGGCCACCAATTCGGACCTCAAGAGCACAATCAGCGAAGGAAAATTCCGCGAGGATTTGTACTTTCGCCTTGCCGTCGTCGTGATCAAGCTACCGGCCCTGCGGGAGCGCGGCGAGGACGCTGCCCTCATGGCGCGCGAGTTTCTGCAGCGTTACGCCACGCAGAACGAAAAGAGCAATCTCTCGTTTGCTCCCGATGCTTTGCGCGCCATCAATTGTCACGCCTGGCCCGGCAATGTTCGCGAGCTGCAAAATCGGGTGAAACGGGCCGTGATCATGGCGGACCGCAAACGTTTGAGCGCCCAAGACCTGGAACTGGATCAGCCGGGTCAAGGCCAACCCAGCGCTACTCTGAAGGAAGCTCGGGAAACGGTAGAACGCGAAGTCGTGCAACAAGCGCTCCGGCGTCATCTGGGGAAAATCAGTTCCGCGGCCGCCGAACTGGGGATTAGCCGGCCGACACTTTACGAGCTCATGGAAAAGCTCGCGATCACGCGCGAGTGAAGAACCGTGGCTTTATAAACTAAAACGCG
>DASYVG010000354.1:0-4388 GCA_035937255.1 Chthoniobacterales bacterium
TGCGCAGATTCCGCTGGTCGATCGACCAATCGACGAGGCGGTTGAACAACATGGCCGTGGTGCGGGCCGCGATCATGCAGACGAGCACGAGCAGCAGAACCCGCCGCGACGGACGGCCGTTCGCCGCCACCAGCAGCGCCCCGAGCGCAAACGGTAGTGCGAAGATCGTGTGCGAAAAACGGATGAGCTGCAGAAATCTGCTCACCCAGCCCGGCGTGGGTGGGCCATTGCGTGTGCTATACACGATGCAGCGTCTCAGTGGGAGACGCGAGCAACTGCGTCAGCCGCTCGCGCGCGTTGGCGAGAATGGGCGTTCCATGCGCGAAGAGCATCCGCTCGAACGACAGGCTCTGCAGTTTTCTGAGCGAAGCCCTAAGCTCGCGGGCATCGGAGCAATATTTATCAGGCAAAAAAGTGAAGCCGTACGGCGCGAAATTAATTAGCGCATCCCCGATGATCATCGTGCCGCTATCGGCGGAGCAATAAATTGCCATTTCTCCGTCGGCCGCGCCCGGAATGGCAACCGCAACTAAATCCGTGGCAATTCGCTCCCTGTCCCGAACCGAGCAGATTCGGGAGTCCGGCAACGGCAAACGCGCAGTCTCTTGCGCAAAAACCGGCACGGACCACCGCGCTGCGAAGCTTTCGGACGAGCGGGCGTGATTCCCGTTCGTTACAATTACGCCCGCCACGGGGCGGTCTGCGGTCAGTTCCGCCAGCGCTTCGGGTGCCAGTGGAATCGGATCAATCAAGAACAAACCTTCGGGCGGACTGTTGATCGCGCAGGCAAAAAGGTCTGCCTTGCTGGAAGAATCATATGTCTCCCAGTACCAGAGATTTGGACCCGCGGAGCTGCACTCATCGCTTTGCCTCACACCGATTAGTCTCGCTGCGGCGCGGCGGTTCTCAAGCGGCGCGGCGCCGCATTTTATGGCACTATAGCTGCTCTACCTCTTAGAATTACCAGAGTATGATTACTTTCTCCTACCAAGCTCGGGACGCGGCCGGAAAGATCGTGGCCGGAGTTCAAGACGCTCTCAACGAAGATAACGCTGTCACCAGCCTGATGAGCCGCGGGCTGATGGTTCTCTCCCTGCAGAAAAAGGGTACCGCAAAAACCCGCAAGAAAGCATGGACGGTCAAAGAAACCGATCTGGTGCTCTTCACTCGCCAGCTCTCGACCATGATCGAAGCCGGTATCTCACTCGTCCAGGCTTTGACGGCGCTTTACGAACAGAGCGACCCGAAGCGGCAGCGTAACCTCCGCAACGTCATCAGCGACGTGACGGCCCGTGTGCAGGGGGGCGAAACTTTCTATGAATCTCTCGCGAAGCATCCGCGCGTGTTCGATCGACTGTTTGTGAGCATGGTCAAAGCAGGCGAACACGGCGGATTGCTCGCGTCCATTCTCGATCGACTGGCCGGCTTCCTCGAAGCGAGCGCGCGGTTGCGTAAAAAAGTGAAATCAGCGATGACTTATCCGGTCATCGTGATCTGCATCGCTTTCGCGATCACGACTTTCCTGATCGTCAGAATCGTTCCGATTTTCGGCGAAATCTTCAAGGATTTCGGCGCCAAACTTCCCGCACCGACACAGTTCCTGATCGATCTGAGCGACTTCGTGCGAGGCGACTGGTACTTTCTCATCCTCGGATTTGCCGGCGTCTTCTTTGGGATCAGAACCTTCCTGCGCTCGAAGCGCGGCAAACAGCTCTCGGATAAGTGGAAGCTAAAGCTGCCGGTTTTCGGGCCGCTCATCCATAAGATCTGCATGTCCCGCTTCTCGCGCACTTTCGCCCAGTTGATCCGAAGCGGCGTGCCGATCCTCGAAGTGCTCGAAATCGTCGGCGGCGCGTCCGGTAATCACGTCGTCGAGACCAGCATTCGCGGGGTCGGCGAAGACGTGGAAAAAGGCGACAATCTTTCCGTGGCGCTCTCGCGCAAGCCGATCTTTCCGCCGATGATGCTGCGTATGGTTGCGGCCGGCGAAGCGACCGGCAAAATCGACACCATGCTCGAGAAAATGGCGGATTTCTGGGACGAAGAGATCGAAGCGATGCTGGACGCATTGACGTCGCTGATTGAGCCGATGCTGATTGTCTTTCTCGGCGTGATTGTGGGTGGCATCGTGATCGCGATGTTCCTGCCGATCTTCAAGCTGAACGAAGTGGTTTCACAGAGCAAAAGCTAAGGAGAAGCTGCTCGGTAAACGGGAAGGGGTGGGTCGCAAGGCCTGCCCCTTCTTGCTTTGCACGACGCGCTGCTCCTCGCCGTCACGGCCGCCATTCTCGCGGGAGCCGCGCTGTTCGCTTGTTTGCTGCCCGCGCGACGCGCGAGTTTGCTGAACCCGGTGCAGGCGTTGCGCGCGGATTAGGAACAGTTGTCCGGGGCGCGCTACAACATCTCGTCACTGCGCTTTGCGCGTGAGGGTGGCGCGTTTCTATTCGACGCTTGTCTCGACTCGGCCTCCGCGCGCTCGTGATTTAGCGCGAGCAGTTTCTCCAGGATCGCCTCGTCGCGTAAATCAATCGCGAAGCCATAGGCAGCGGCGACGGCGGCATCGAGTTTCGCGTGCGCATGGGCCAGCCAGGCCGGCCGTTCGTTGTAGAGACTAGTCAGCGTGCGCTTCACCAGCTTCTTCGCGCACTCCTGGTCGCGCGGTTCGATCCGCGGGTAGCGCACCGAGCCGATTCCGCGCACATCCGCGTCGTGCACGAAGCGGGACCACGGACCCTCAATTGATCCGGGAAACTCGAGCACGCGCGTGGTCGCCCACTCCGGTGGGTTGAGCCAATTCTCGCGCAGCTCGTTCAACTCCGTCGCCGCCGCCGCGATCGCCTGCTCCTGTTCGGATGTCGGCGTGGGGAATGGAAATGTTTCGAAGCAAGTTGTCGGCGTGTAACGAAATCCGCTCTCGCGTTCGCGCAGCTGCGTGCCTTGCGCGCGCGCCCAGACTTCGTGAAAACGAGAATGCAAAACGCCGAAGAAGTAGTCGTCGTCCCGCGCGAAGACGAGAGTTCCCTGATTGCAGAGTGTCTCAGCTGTTCTCCATACGTAGAGACGGTGTTTGGCGACGCCCGGTGTTGCGATGAACCGGAGCAGAGGAGCGAGTGCGGAACGCATATCGATCCGCGGTCGCTCGTATTGCCACCATTCGAGATTCGTTTGCCGGCGGTTTGTGCTCCGTACCGGAAAAACGTGCTGCTCGACATATGCGAAAGGCTGTTCGTACTGGATCGCTTCAGCGTGGGGCTTGCTCCCGAAGTCGATCGTCCATTTCCATCGATCTCTCTTCGTCAAATCGACAGCGCTTTGCACGCGCCGCACGACATCGGAATCGGCGGCGCCATGTGCATTCGGGGATGCGAGGAGTGAAATCGCAATAGCATCAGGAATATCGAACGGTGCCTTTGCTGAGGGTCCCATGAAGCAGATCCCCGCGTTTTCTTCCAACGCAACGGCAAAAGTTGTATCAGCTACCGCAGCAGTCAGATTGGCATTGATGCTTGCGACCGGGTGATCGTCGAGCATTCGCGTTGCCTCCGAGCCATCATCGAACCCAATCATGCTTACGTGGACGTTTGCGCCGTCGAGAGTCCATCCGCGATCGCTGATTGCGAAGAAGATATCGCCGCTCTGTTTGATTCGCTTCAGAACGTCGCGGCTTGCGCCGCCGCGGATTCCCTGCGTTGCCAACAGCCCGACGCGCTTGCAGTTCTTATGAGCGATCAGATCACGCGCCTTTTCGAACCAGTAGCAACAAAGATCGCTGCCACGAGCGATGCGGCTGTTAAAGCAATTAAATAGCGCATCAACGTATTCATCCGACAGTTCGCTACGCATGAATGCGATGCCTAAGAATGGCGGATTGCCGACGATCGCATCGGCGACAGGCCATTTGCGTTCAGTGTAGAATTTCAGCGCATCATCGGAACCGTGCTCGCCGGCTTGCGCTTCCTTGAGCGATTTCGCTTTGCTGCGGAAATGCGGGACAAGGAGCGCGTCTTCGTTCTGGAAGCTTTCCAGGTTTTGCAGGACTGGGTCTTTGTCGTTGCCGAAGCCGTTATCGCGCCGCCATTTCAAATAACCGATCTGCACCGAGACCTGCGCCAGCTCAAAGGCGTAGGCGTTTAGCTCGATCGCTTTCAATTGCTGCACGCTGACGCGCGGCTCGATCTTGAACCCGAGCTGCGTGGCGAACGTGATCAGTTCCTTCTCGAGATCGAGCAGTAGCTGGAGCGCGACGTAGAGGAAATTGCCGCTGCCGCAGGCGGGATCGAGCACGGTGATGGAGACGATCTTGTCGTGAAGTGCGGTGAGTTTTTTTCGGACAGTATTAACAAGATTTTCTGGATTGTTTTTCTTCGTCTTCCCATCCTGTGGATCCC
>DASYVG010000355.1:0-3036 GCA_035937255.1 Chthoniobacterales bacterium
GGCGTCTCGGTGTCCCAGATAACTGTGTAAATCTCACGAACCAAACATCGCTTCTGCAACTTGTCTGGGTCCTGCGCGCGGCCGCCTTCACGATCAGTGTGGATAGCGGGCCGATGCACATTGCCGCGGCTGTCTCGGACAATCTTCTCTCCATTCACACGTGGACTGATCCCGCGCGTGTCGGTCCCTACAATCGGGCGGCATGGATCTGGAAAAACGGAGAGGTGAAGCGGGTCAGGGAGTTGGTCGGCGCGATCGGCGGGAAAAAAGGGAGATCGTTTCGCGCCGGCGATATCGGCGCAGTGTTAGAGGCGTTGCGCGAAGCCAGAGTGCTGCCAGCCTAAATGACAAACCGGCTATTTCGGTGGGGAGAGTCCGTCGCGTAATCGCTCGGCCGTATGCGTGAGCGGGTTCTCGGGACCCCAGACTCTCAGTGCACTCGCCAGCACTTTGCCGACCTGCTCGCGTGCCTCGTCTACTTTTCGCTCGCGCGCCAGCGTCATGGCAAAATTCAAACGAGCACGCAGGGTGTCGGGGTGGTCACGCCCCAGAATTCTCTCCTCCCGCTCCACGAGCCTGCGGAACTCCGCTTCCGCTTCGACGAATTTCCCCTGCCCGCTCAGGATCATCGCGAGGTTGTAGCGACTCATTAACGTGTTCGGATGATCGGCGCCGATCACCTTCTCCTCCGCCGCGATGACAGAGCGGTATTCCTGCTCGGCTTCGGCGAATTTGCGCTGCAAGGAGAGAGAGTTGGCGAGATTGTTCCGGCTGTTCAGCGTATCCGGATGCGCCGCTCCAAGCTGCCGCTCTTTCGCGCGGATCACGTCCCGAAATTCGGTTTCCGCTTCATCGTATTTTTTCTGGTCGTTCAAGACGATGGCGAGGTTGTTGCGACTGCGCAGAGTATCGCGGTGTTCGGCTCCGAAAACGGTTTGTTCAGACTTGATCACATCGCGATATTCCGCCTCGGCGTCGGCAAACTTTCCCTGCTTCCGAAGCGTCTCCGCGAGATTGTTCCGGCTCGCCAGCGCGTCGGGATGTTCATGTCCTGCCAGCTTCTCCTCGACCGCGAGGATCGCCCGATTTTCCGCTTCGGCTTCGGCGAAGTTTCCCTGGTATTCGATCGCGACGGCAAGCCCGGCGCGGCTCCGGAGCGTATCAGGATCTTCGGCGCCGAGACTACGTGTGCGCACGTCCACGACGTCGCGCCAGACGCTTTCCGCCACGCTGTAACGTCCCTGCTCGAGAAGCAGGCGGGCAATCCCGTGCTGCACGCGCGCCCAGATGATCGGATCGCGATCTCGATCGGTGAGCGCTTCCGCCGCGCGAAAATGGCGGAGCGCGTCGGAAGAGTGCACGAGCTGCTGTGAGGCCCAGCCCGCCAGCTCCAGTGCCTTGATAGCCTCACCGGCTTTCGGCGGATAGGCCTCTTTCGCCTGATTCGTCGCGAGGGTCGCGAGACGTTCGGCTTCGGCAAAATCACGAGCCACATAAGCGGCGGTGGCGCGCTCGTAGCTGCTGGCGTCCGAGGCGCGCTTGAGCTGATCGGCGAACTGCGGGAGTTTCTCGCGCAGCGTCTTCGGGTCAATCCCGAGCTGCTTCGCGAGTTCTGCGTAGACTTTGTCCTGTACCGCGCTGGGGTCGTCGCCCCGTTGGTTTTGCCGGACTTGTGCTTCCACGTGCGGGAACTCGACGATTCCTTTGCGAAGCTGCGAGATCTCCGCCGTCATCGACGCGAGGGCCTGCTTCGTTTCGCCGACTTCGCGCTGCGTGCGCCGCTCTCCGAGGAGCAGCCATAGACCAAGGGCCACACTCAAAACCAGGAGAAGCGCGACCGCGGCCGCCCAACGCTTTGCGCCGCGGCGCAGTCCGGTGAGATCGTCGCGCAGTTTGAGGACGCTGGCTTCCAGCGCTTCGCGACTCGTGAGCGGGTGAAAGAGATGTGAGTCAGTTTCCAGGCGCCGGCGATAAGCAGTCTGCAGTTCGCGCTCCTCCTCCGGCTCGTCTGCGCACGAATCCGCCGGAAAATTCGGGTCGATGAACAAATACCAGACCTTCTTTTCGCGCTCACGTGCGTAGAGGGCCTCATACTGGGTGTAGCTGACGCGACCGAATTTCTCGTCCGGCTTGGGCGGCTCCGCTCCGTAACAATGGCCGACCAATTGCACGACGCCGTTGCATTGGTTGATGCGTTGTCGCAGCAGTTCACGCAGGTCACCGCCTTCCGTACCGAAAAGGTCCTGCCAGACCGGCTCGTAGCCGAGAAACGTAAGGGTATTGGCAACCAGCTGACGCGCGCTCTCGAGTTCTCGCGTGACGGCGGAGACGAAGATCAATGGGCGTTGCGAGACCGATTGCATCGCGAACTAAGATGAAGCGCGCTTCATCATTCCGCACCTGGAGTTTCTTCGAACGTGGTACATTGGCACAGTACCGTAATTCTTCGCCATGGGCGTGCGCCCAACGTAATCGCAGGCAAAAATATTCTGCGGATTGGCGGCGGCCAGCGCGGCGAACTCTTCGCTCGCATACACTTGTCCGGGCGGAGTGATCGGCTCGATGCGGGCGGCACGGCTGACGTGCGCTCCGCTGTAGCTGGGCACACCGGTGATCGGATCGATGAATTCGTAAACCGGACCGGCATGCAGACCGATCCGAAGATTCAAATCCGCCGGGAGTTCACGCGCCACCCAGTCGGTCGAATTGATTATGTCTACAATCCGGAGGGCGAATTCGCCTGCGACGGCCACGTCCCGGAAAACGAAGTAGAGACCATCTCCCCAGGTATTTTTCGCCAGCATCGAGGCCGCGAATTCATCACTCAGATGGGCAATCGCACCGAGGAAATGTTCGATAAAACGTGGCACTTCCGTCTCACGCAGTTTGCTGAACCCAACGGCGTCGGCGAAGAGGACGGCCGCGATTCGAGAGCCAAAATTCTGAGCCGAGGATGGAAGAGTGGAGTCGTCCAAAGATTGAGGAAGATCCGCCGCGTTGCGGCTTATGGGCCAGACAATCACGGGCTGTAACTGT
>DASYVG010000356.1:0-1557 GCA_035937255.1 Chthoniobacterales bacterium
AAAAACCTAGCGGGCGCCCAGAGACTCCGCCTTAACTGCCAAAAGCGATGTGCGCGTCTGCGCGATGCGCAAAAATCCAATCGCGGGCAGAGCGGCAGAGCGCGTTCTGCAGCGGCGGTAGAATTTCGCCGCGCGATTTTGTCGGGGCGCGGAATTGCGGCCGTGGCGCGCGCGCGTCGAGGCTCCATGCAGGTACGCCCTTGACCAGGCCGGGATCGAGTCCAACAAGCGTCGCGGCGGCCCGAACTAGCGCCGCTGGGGTCGTAGGATCGCCACTGCTCAGATTCCAAACGCCGGTTTCAGCGTCGATCAAAAGATCACGGGTGGCGCTTACGAAATCAGGCAGGAAAGATGCAGCGTACGTGCGATCTTCCGCCATCTGGACGTGATTTCCGCGAGCGATCATCTCCAAGGCGACGCCGAGGAAATCATCGGTATCCGCCGGTCCGAAAATTTCACCAGAGCGGACCTTTAAAGTGTGCTTCTCTACATCTAGCGCCTCCTCTTCCTCGGGACATGCGCTGCCCTTCGGACCGAAGATCGCATCCGACAAAAAGGTCACGAGCTGGATGTCGTGAGCAGTACATTGCTTATCCAGGATGTTCACGGCGGTTACATTCTCTTGGACCTTTCTGATTGCTTCCTCCGCGGGCGAGAAACCGGCGCAGTCCACCACGGCCCAAGGATGAAACTTACGGAATGCCGCTATCACCGATTGTTCGTCAGTGACGTCCAAATCGAGCGGACTGAGGACGCGCGCGGCGATACCACGCACACGAACGGCACTTGCAAAACCCTGCGCGAGGCGTCCCGCGCCGCCGGTAATTAAAAGGGGCCGCGTTTCCTCGAGGATCAGATCCTTATCAGACGAAGCGCGGACAATTTCAATACTCCGGCGACGTGAGGGCGCTGAACTAGTCACTGGCGAGGACCGATGCCACCATCCCGGCACGGACAGAACTGGATGTCGAAAATCGCCCTGTGCGGCCAAAGCGCGCAGCATCGCGGCGAGCGCGGTTTGTCGGGGTTGATCGCCGCGCACATCAAAAGCACCTGGCTCATAGGCGCCGGAATCATTCGTCACCAGATTGTCCCAGCCGAACGTTCCTAAGAGCGACCACGCCGTAACCGCGAGGAGATCAAGTCCTTCACCGCGCAGAACTTTCGCGGCACGCCACGTTTCCATGAACCAGCGCAACTGTTCCTCTCGCGTGCAACCCAGATGCGCCTCGGTCACAGCGACGGGCACGTCGTAGCGTTCGGCCGCTTCACGCAAAATCTGGCCTGGTCCAAAGAGGCCTTCAGGTCGGATGCGAGCAGCAGCGACGTCGACATATCGATCGCGACCATTTCCGCCAAGACTCTCCTGAGGATGCGCTGATCGGTTCTCGTCTAAAAAGCGCTCGCTCGTGACGTAGTAGTTGACCCCAATGACATCGGGAGGACATGCCTCCTCTCGGAACAGAGCCAGCGATCTCTCCTCAATTCCTACCCACCGGAGATAGCTCCACATCGAGTGGTGGGAATCAACCCGGCCGCAGAGAAGATCCCACGAAA
>DASYVG010000357.1:0-2369 GCA_035937255.1 Chthoniobacterales bacterium
CCGGCGACCGCGAGCACAAGCAGCACGGGCGTCAAAGTTGAGCCGGATGTTTGCGCCGCGATCTTCCAATACCAGCTCGCGCTCATGATTCGCACGCCACCGGCCCCAAAAAAATGATGCGGGTAGAATTGCTCCGCGATCTGGTGCGCGTGCCAGTACCAAGCCGCGGGAGGCACTAACACAATCAGGGCGAACAGCCACAAACGCGGCTCGCGCAACAAGCGGAACCCAAAGCGCCGCCATGCCACGTAGAAAAGTGGCGCTCCGATCACGGCGCTCGGCAGCTTGATGAGCAATGACACTGAAAGCAGGAACGCCGAGGTCCAGAGGCTCGCGCTTTCGTCGCGCCGGATCGAGCGTTGAAAGAAATACATTCCGACCAGCGCAAGACTCAGAGACGGTACGTCTGGCATGAAAGCGCGGCCGGCCACAATCGAGAGCGGCGCGAAACTAAAGAAGAAGACGGACCACACCGCCGCGGTCCTTCCGAAGAGGTCGCGTACGAGCAAGTAGAAAAAAGGCAAGGACGCGGCGAAACAAAGGAGCGCCTGCGATCGTCCAATCCATTCGTGCACGCCGACGCACTTATAGGAGAGCGCCGCGAGGAACGGCAGCACCGGAAACTCCGTGCCGACGTAGCCTTCTGCGTTACCCGCCCAGTCAATCTGCGGCCGCGCGAAATGAAATCCGTTTCGCTCGAAGTTGCGCGCGATCGTCGCCACGTCACTTTGCCGCCAGCTCCAGTTATCCACAAAAGGTTGATCGATGTGGATCAACCGGACGCCCATCGCGACGACGGCGATGGTGACCAGCAGCCATTTATGGCGCAGCATGCTTCGCGTCTTGACAAACGACCCCGGCAAAGTCAATCGAGTACACCGTCGCATGAGCGATCGAATCTTTTCGAACAAACGCCGCCCG
This sequence comes from Chthoniobacterales bacterium, assembly GCA_035937255.1. Taxonomy (GTDB): domain Bacteria; phylum Verrucomicrobiota; class Verrucomicrobiia; order Chthoniobacterales; family UBA10450; genus JACCXL01. Next base: position 922 of record DASYVG010000357.1, read on the forward strand.
CTCGGCGGCAGGTTCAGTTCGCCTGCGGAGCTGCGCGTTCTCGGCGCGGTATTCATCGTCGCTTTGTGGTCGTGCTCTTCCGTCTGCGGTGCCGGCGAAGAGCCCGGCTCGCTCGTCCCCGAGGTGGTGGAATTCTCCAAGCTCTTGCCCGCGCTGCCGGACGCGCCGCCGGGTTGGACGGCCGACAAACCGGATGGATCCACCACCGATGCCGCCGAAGCGAAACTAACCACCGTGCACCGCGACTACACCAAAGGCGAAGGCGACAACGTGCCGACGACGTCGATCAGCATCCTCGATTCAGCGGCGAATCCCGAGTATGTTTCCGCCACCACCGCCGCCTGGAGCAACGGCGCAGAGTCCGCCGAAGGCTACAGCAAGTCGGTCACGATCGAGGAGAATCCCGGCTTCGAGATCTTTGAGCAGGACGGAAAGCACGGCACGCTCTGGCTGCTCGTCGCAAAGCGGTACTTTCTGCAAATCGAAACGCGCGGCCAGCCCTCGCCGGAGCTGCAGGAGTGGCTCAAACGCATCGATCTAAAGAAGCTCGCCGAGATCAAGTAGAGCGCGTCGGCAAGAACTTCGCGGGTTGTCATTCCGAGCGAAGTCGAGGAATCTCTCGCTATTCTCTGATGGATAACGAGCGCTCAATGGCCGAAGACCTGGCCGGCAACCGCCAGACACTGGAACAACGCGCGCGGATGACCGACATCGAGCGGCTGCGTCATTCTGCCGCGCACGTGCTCGCGACCGCGATCTTGAAAATCTGGCCGGAAGCGCAGTTTTCGGCCGGTCCGCCCGTGGAGAACGGTTTTTATTACGACGTCGAGTTGCCGCACCACATCTCGCCCGAGGACTTCGAGAAAATCGAGGCAGAGATGAAGCGGGAGATCAAAGCGAACCATCCGTTCGAGCGCTCCACTGTCTCACGCGATGAAGCGTTAGCCATGGCGCAGCGTGGCGAACTTGGCACTCTAGGCGGGAGATCTCAGGCGTCTAAGTTCAAACTCGACATCATCGAGAATATTCCGGGCAGCGAAGAAATTTCGCTCTATCGCAACGGCGAGTTTCTTGATCTCTGCGCCGGCCCGCACGTCATGCGCACCGGCAACATCGGCGCCTTTCGCCTAACGAATGTCGCCAGCGCCTACTACAAAGGCGACGAGAAAAACCCGCAGCTCCAGCGCATTTACGGCACCGCGTTCAAGAACCGCACCGAGATGGACGCCTACTTCGCCATGCTCGAGGAAGCGAAGAAGCGCGACCACCGCAAGCTCGGCAAAGAACTCGAGCTCTTCACCTTCGACGACGACGTCGGCCCCGGCCTGCCGCTCTGGCTCCCGCGCGGTGCCGCCATCATCGAAGAACTCGAGAAGCTCGCGAAGGAGACTGAGTTCGCCGCGGGCTATCAGCGCGTGCGGACGACAAACATTGCGCGGGAAAGCTTA
>DASYVG010000358.1:0-3044 GCA_035937255.1 Chthoniobacterales bacterium
GCAAAGACTTCTCCCGCCTCTGTATCCTTCTCAGCTCGTCCGAAATTCACGCGATCGTTCAGACTCGGGTGCGCGCCCACCGCCACGCCGCGTTCGTGCGCCGCGCGAATTGAATTAAAGATCGATTGCGGGTCGCCCGCGTGAAGGCCGCACGCGATATTCGCGGACGTGACGAGACTGAGAATTTCTTCGTCAAAACCCGCGCCTTCCCCGAGATCAGCATTCAGATCGACAACGAGGTTCATCGCAACACCGCTTCCAAGCCGACCCGGAAACGCGCCAGCTCTTCTTCCCTGCGCACGAGCAGGCGATGCGCTTCCGCCACCGATATCTCACGAAAGTGCACCCGCTCATGCGCACGGAGCTGGGCCGCGACGCTCAGATCGACGCTGATCACGTGCGCGATTTTCGGATAGCCGCCGATCGTTTGGCAATCTCCCAGCAGCGCAATCGGTTCTCCCGACGGCGGCACCTGGATCGTGCCCGGCGCGACCGCTTCGGACAGCAAGTCCGACGGATGCTTCAGTTTCAGTGGCGAACTCTCGAAGCGCACGCCCATTCGATCTGAGTCAGGTGAAACACGAAACGCTTGTCGAATAAGCGTCGCGTGCGCTTCCTCTTCAAATCGATCCCAATCGATACCCCGCACAAAGCGCAGTAATCCGGGAGCGCGGCCGACGCTCGCCCATTCGGCGGACGCGCTCCAGGACGCGGGCGCGGCGTCACCGATTCGGTGTCCGATTTGCGCAGTCATCGCCGAACTGGCGCCCACCGGAATCTCATCGCCGTCTCGCAAAGTGCGGCCAGCGAATCCGCCGAAGGCTCCGCGCATGTCAGTTGATCGGCTGCCGAGCACCGGCGGCACGTCGATTCCACCAGAGATCGCCAGCCATGCACGGCAACCAAATTCGGCGGCGCGAAAGAAAATCTCCTCTCCGGCGCGGAGCAACGCCGGTCGGCCCGCAGACAGCACGTGGGTAACCGCGGTAACGGGGAATCCACCGCCACACCACGCGACGAGCCGTTCGTCGTGGAACTGCAGGCGCACATTTCCGAATGTGATCTCGAGACCGGCAGCCGATTCATCATTGGCGACGACAAGGTTCGCGACACGGAGCGCGTATTGATCGAGCGCGCCGCCCATCGGCACTCCGACATCGCGGAAGCCAACGCGCCCGAGGTCCTGGACCGTTGTCAGGAAACCGGCACGAACAGCGGTGAAGTTCATCGAGCAAGCGCATCGAACTCCTCGCGCGAGATGGTGCGAAAACGCACAACATCGCCGGTCGCCAAGAGCGAGGGTGATACGCGGTGAACATCGAACAACTGCAACGGAGTTCGCCCGATGATATTCCAGCCACCCGGTGAGTCGCGCGGGTAAATTCCGGTTTGTGTCCCGCCGATCGCGACCGAACCGGCCGGAACACGCGTGCGTGGCGTCGCACGACGCGGCGTCGCGAGCTCAGGCGGCAAGCCGATTAAAAACGGAAATCCCGGCACGAACCCGATGCATGCGACGCGGTATTCGGCAGCTGAATGGCGGCGGATGACGTCTTCTGGAGCGAGCCCGGTGTGTTGCGCGACGGCGTCGAGGTCGTCGGCGAAATGAGCATCGTAGCAGACTTGAACTTCCATCGTTCGTCCGGCGCGGCCCGGTGATCCAGCGGCCGTGCCAATCGCGGACGTGATCTGCTCGCGAAGCGCGACGGTTCCGTTCGCGGGATCGCCACTCTGCAGCACGAGGCGCGGTTCAAAAAACACCGCGATTGATTCGTAGGCGGGCGCGACATCGACGACTCCCGGAATCCGCGCTGCCGCCACCGCCGCAGCAGCAGCGCTTACCTTTGCGACTTGATCGACTTCGTCCGGCAGCCGGCCGCTCGCGAAGCGCGCGAGCAGCGCCGAATCCCCGAGCGGCGTGATCTCCACCGAGAGCGAATCGCGATCCACGCGTTCATCGTTACATGAACGCAGCCCAACGCGGAAGTGGCGTTTACTTTTTCTCGGAACTCTCGCTCCCGACTGCGTGCGCGACGTCCTGCACCGACTCCTTGATCTCGCCGACGACCGGATGCACTTCGCGAATCATGTCGTGCTCCGCTTTTGACAGCCGCTCTATTCGGGTCGCGACATCATGGAGCTCCTGCAGCATCGCCTCCTGTCGACCGGAGAGGCGATGCATCCACCAGAAACAAACGCCCCAGCAACCGGTGCCGATCCAGGCGAGGATCAGAGCGACTGAATTGATATTGTTCATGGGCGGAGGATATTTTATCCGAATTGTCCCGGATGTCGCGTATTTCGCCTTCCGGCTCGAACAATTAGACTGATAATTAAGCGCCCGTGAATCCAACCTCGGCCCCTCCTTTTCCAATGCCAGCGTGGTTCTGGACGCTTGCGCTCCTCAATCTTGCTCTCCTCGTGCTTGCTTCCTCAGTTTTGGGTTACGCGATCGCGCGACTCCGCTGGCGGGGCCGCGGCCTTCTTTTCGTCATCGCGGCCGTGGTCCTTTGCGGCGAGGTCTGGATAATTCCACAAGCCATTTCCCGGTTGGCTCTGCATTCGAATACGATTCTTTCCCCGCTCTGTTTTGCCGACTGGCTCGGCTCAATCCTGGGCATCTTTTTGTTTTGCCAGCTTTGGAGGAACGTCCCGCGTGATTTCGAAGATGCCGCTCGGGTGGACGGGTGCGGTTTCCTGCGGATCTACTGGCACGTCATTCTACCGCTTGTTAGGCCAATACTCGTCGCGGTTGCGATCGTTACTTTTTTAGCTACTTGGAATCAATCTCTGGCTCCGGTCGTTTACCTGGTCGACCAGCGTCTCTACCTTCTCTCCTATGACCTCCACATCTTTCCAACGCCGGTAGCTGATCCCGGGGCACATTCGGGGATGGTTTTACTAATAGCCGGCTCGTTCTTCATGACGTTGCCGGTCATCGCAATTTTCTTTTTCGCTAAACGCTACTTCCTGCAAGGACGAACCCTGACTGGCTTGGAAGGGTAGACCTTGCGCTCCTGTCGCGCGCCAAGCTGCCACTTTAC
>DASYVG010000359.1:0-1839 GCA_035937255.1 Chthoniobacterales bacterium
ATGTCGCACCCGAACATGCTGGGCATCGCGGCCGGCTTTGTTCCAATGCCGAAAATCGTGACAGACCCCGGAATGCTCTACATCGCGATCGGAATTCTGGGCGCGACCGTGATGCCACACAATTTGTATCTGCACTCCTCCATCGTCCAGACCCGTCGCTACGCTTTAGACGCTTCCGGGAAACGCGAGGCGATCAAGTTTGCCACGATTGATTCGACGATCGCGCTCATGTTCGCGCTCTTCATTAACGCCGCCATCCTGATCGTCGCTGCCGCGACATTCTACACGCGCGGCCGCAGCGATGTCGCGGAAATTCAGGATGCCTATAAGCTCCTCTCCCCGATGCTGGGCGTGACCGGTGCGAGCACGTTGTTCGCGCTGGCCCTGCTCGCTTCCGGTCAAAACTCCACGCTCACCGGGACGCTCGCCGGCCAGATCGTGATGGAAGGTTTCTTGAACATCCGGCTCCGGCCCTGGCTGCGGCGTTTGCTGACACGCGGGATCGCGATCATTCCGGCCATTATTGTCACAGTTATCTCTGGCGAAAAGGGAACAACGAATCTTCTGGTTTTGAGTCAGGTTATTCTAAGTTTGCAGCTGAGTTTTGCCGTATTTCCGCTGGTCATGTTTACGAGCGACAAATTGAAGATGGGTGAATTTGTGAATGGGATGACGGTGAAATTACTCGCCTGGTTCGTCGCCATCGTGATCGCTGCGCTCAACGCCTGGCTGCTGGTGCAAACTTTCCGCAGTTGGTTCTCAACCTAGAACGCGCATGTATAAAACCATCCTGGTCCCGGTCGAAAATCGCGAGACGGATCAAACCATTCTCGGGCATGTTCGTCCGCTCGCCCGGCTCTCGAACGCCAAGCTCATGCTGGTGCATGTGGCCGACGGCTGGGTGGCGCGGAACTACGAGCAGCTCAATTTGCAGGAGAGCGCGGAGATCAAAGAGGACCGCGCCTACCTGGCGAACCTCGAGCGCGAATTGCGGGCGGAGGGATTCGAAGTGAGCTCTGTGCTGGCCATGGGAGAGCCTTCCGCCGAGATCATCAAACTGGCGCGAGCGCATTCGGTCGAGCTCATCGCCATGAGCACACACGGGCATCGCTTCATCAGCGATCTGCTTTATGGCAGCACCGCCGACAAGGTCCGGCATAATGTGGACATTCCCGTGCTACTTCTAAAGGAGAAGCGCTGAATACACGTGGCGGTTCGATCCCGGATCCCGTGGAGCTTGCTCCTCGCGGGGCTGAGCTTCCTTCCGCAGGTTTTCTCTCAAACCGCGAACCGGCAGGATAAACGCGGCTACAACTTATTTGATCCTACGCCCGAAAACTTTTTGCGCGAGCTGACCACGGACCGGCCCGACAAAACCGAAAGCCCGTACACGGTCGATGCTGGCCATTTCCAGCTGGAGATGGTGGGGCTTCGGAGTAATGCCGTTCGTGAAAATCCCAACCAATCAGCACGGACTGGGAAATCGCGCGGTCGAAGGCGGGATCATCTTCCCGCTCGCGCTCAAGCTGCCGCGCGAATTCGATCTCGGCGCGATGACGGAGGTGGACTATTTGCGGAACGACGAGAGCGCGGGTTATCACGAGGAATTCATCAACTCGATCACGGTCAGTCACTCCATTGCGGGAAGACTTTCTGGTTACGTCGAGTTTTTTAGCGAAGTGAGCGCGGCGGGAGATGCGGATTGGATCGGCACGTTCGATTTCGGGTTCACCTGCGGCGTGACCCCCAATCTGCAGCTGGATGCGGGCCTGAACGTCGGGGTGACGCGGAGCGCGGACGACCTCAATCCGTTCGTTGGCCTCTCGGTGAGATACTGAG
>DASYVG010000360.1:0-3966 GCA_035937255.1 Chthoniobacterales bacterium
CTCCAGGCGGGTGGCCGCAGGCAATCGGAAACGCGAGAGCATTTTGTCAGCATCCATTTCGATGACGCGCAGGAGGCTGCCACCGGCGCCGGAACCTATTACGCAGCGAACCAGATCAGCAATCGACCGGGCCTCGTCTCCTGGCTGCCATTTCTGCAGCGACCTTCGGTCGAGCTGAATACGCTCGAAAGAGAGGCTCTGGCGGCAATGGTAGAAGAAGCGCTTGTAGGACGGACTAAGGCCATGAACCGCGGCATGCGCGCGGAGAAGTTCTATGTCATTGCTAATGTTCGTCATCCGGCCATCCTCGTGGAAGGAGGTTTTTTGACGAACAAGGACGACGCCGGCAAGCTTGGACAAGCAGCCTATCGCGAGCAGCTCGCAGTCGGCATCGCCGACGGCATAAAACGTTATCGCGAGGTGATTCCACGGCGCAGCCGTCCGCCGCGGCGAGCGCGCCCGAAACCTGAATAGACAGATGCCTAGCAGCGTCGAACGAGGACCGAACATGAAGCGAATGATCGTGGTGGCAATCACCATTCTTGCGGCCGCAAGCAGCGTCGCGCGTGCGGACGAATCGACTGCGTCAGTCCAGCAAGCTTTGAAGGATCAGGGATTTTATTACGGTGACGTCACTGGGAAAATGGATGCAGATACGACCGCTGCTATCCGTCGTTATCAAATCCGAAGTGGTTTAAAGATTACGGGCGAGGTTAATGCGGAGACCGAGAAGTCGCTCAACGTCGGTTCGAGCGGAGCTGCATCGCAAGATCTGGCCGGTAGGCCGTCAAAAAATACCGTGCCGGTCGCTCCGCGTCCTTCTGCGGGCGCCAGTCGCGAAACAGTCACGAGAGAGACAGCGAGGGCTACTCAGGAGCCGCAACCTGTTGATCAGGATCAACAACCCATACGCGACGGGCAACCGTATCGGCCTCCGCCACTCAGCGGAGCGTCTGCGCAAGATGGCATTTTTTCCGGCACGCCATACGAAATGGCGCCACCGCCCGTGCAACGTGAAGTGATTCTCGGCGCGCAAACGATACTGGCCCGGCGCGGCTATTACCGCAGCGGCGTCGACGGCGTCTACGGTCCAGGGATGGAGTTTTCGCTCCGCGCTTATCAGTCGCGCACAGGCATTCCACCGAACGGCCGGCTCGATATGGATACCCTTGCCGCTCTCGGGTTGCTCCCCGGCCAACATATTCCGGGCTACAACTCGCCGCGCCGTCGGCCGATCGTCCCGCCGCGCGGCGTCGTTCGAGGCGAATGGGTTCCTGAATAAGGGGATCTTGGTCTCTACAATTTCGCGTTGTCGAAGCGCGCAGATTGTAGTTCCGCAAAGACCGAGCCAACGAAGATCTGCGCTTCGATTCGCAGGATCATCCGATCCGCGTCATCCGAAATCCAAACCGTGGCTCGGCGAAATTTCCGGTGTGGTTCAAGTTTTCGATCCTTGCTGATTTTGCTGAGCTGCAGATTCAACTTGATCGCGTTGAACTTCCCCGCGGGCACCGAGATGTTTTCGCGTCCGGCGACCGTAACGGTGGCGAGATACGCGGATGTCGTCGGATAGACGACCAGGCGGTGCACCTCGCTTCCCTCGAGTGGTTGGCTGCGCAAATAAAGCAGCGCACTTTGCAGGTCGAAGAGATTCGGAAGATCGAAGCGCCGCGTTTTGGACGGCTTACCCTTAGCCGGCTTTTCAATTCGCTTCCGTGTCACGCCATTCGCGTCGAAGACAAGCTCAGTCACGATCTGCTTTGAGCGGATGCTTTCACTCTGCCTCAGTGCAATAGGGCGCAATGTGTCCGCGGCGGCGGCGGTCTCGTACGCGACGTCAAATTTCCAGAGCGTGCGTGCGAGCCCGACCGTGCGTCCGGCCGCTCGCAGATGAAACTGACCGTCGTCCGCTTTCGCGAAGTTCACTTCGGCCGTGGCGGCCGTAAACCCATTCCAACCAAAACCGTAAGTCGCTTGGAGCGCGCGGGGCTCCGGGAAGTTTCCGGCTCGTCCGACATCGACGGTGCTTTCCCAGTTTTCGGCGGCCGACACTCGCTGCACCGGCCACAACGACAAAGCAGCGAAGAGGAGTGCGCAAACGCGGACCATGGCGGTGGAGATGTCAGACGACGTGGACTCAATCAAACCGACAGATTTAGGCACAGAGGCGGCTTATGCCGCGCCCAACTCATCTCACAAAAACAAAACGCACGCGAGGTGACTCGCGTGCGTTTTGCCGAAAACTTTCTCCAAACTCAGGGCCTGCTTGTCGCGCGCGGGCTGGCAGAGGCATTCGCCGCCGTCGCCCCGGCGCTGGCAGCTGGGCTCGCCGCCGTCGTGGCGCGGGCAGGCTTGTTGAGTGTCGTGACCACATCGGTCGTGAAGTCGACGTTCTCGCGGGAATACATCACCATCGGGACGCCGTTCAAACTCATGCCCGATTTGTCGAAGACGAAATCGTAGCTGTTCGTCTTCACCTTTTCCAACACCACATCGGTGATTTCTTTCACGATCCCTTCGCGCATTCGCAATGCCTGCTCCTGCAACTGCCGTTCGCGCGTCTGTTTGAACTCGGTGAGCTCGCGGTCCATGTTCTTGACGCTGGCGATTTTCTCGTCGCGGTCCTTCGCCTTCTGCGTCTTGGCGTCGGCGCTGAGGGCCGGAGCCTCAAGCTGCTGGTTGAGTTTGTTGATCTCTTCGACTGCCTTTTTGTAAGCATCGTAGCGATCGTCGAATTCCTTCTTCGCGGCGTTCTTGGCCTCGTTGATCTTGGTCTCGGCATCCCTGGTTTTATTGTACTCCTTGAACGCGCGATTCATGTCGATCGTGCCGACTTTCATTGTTCCCTGCGCGAAGGCTGCGCCAGGCAGGAGCAGGGCGGAAAGAAGGGCGACGGCTAGTGACTTTTTCATAACTGAGATCTCAGGCAGGTTGGTGGAACGGCTTAGACCGCAGGCGGCCGCATCCGTTCAAAATTGATAGCCGACGTTGAAGTTGAATTTGCCGCTGCTGTCGTTCCCATCCTTTTTCAGCGGAATGGCATAATCGATCCGCAGCGGTCCGACTGGCAGATCGAGCCGCACGCCGATGCCCACATCGGACGCGACCCGTCCCGCCGCTGGATCCCAGGCCGAGTCTCCGAGGAGGCCAATGTCGTAGAAAACGGCGCCGCGGATGTGCTCGATAATCGGGTAAGTTATTTCGACAGTGGCGCGAGCGAGTGTCCGTCCACCCAGCGGCTCGCCGTTTTTATCTTTCGGTCCGACGTCGCGGTAATTGAAGCCGCGCAGATTATTCGAGCCGCCCAGAAACAGGCGATCGAAGATCGGAACCTGGTTGCCTGAGCCCCATTGATTCACGCCCGCGATCTCCGTGTTGAATAAGCCGATCAAATCCCACGGCAGTTTGAAATATTGCGAAGCCTCGAGATCGAATCCGTAGATTTGAGTATTTCCCCCGAGGAACCCGCCAGCAATGTACGGCGTGAGCGTAATCCGTTGCCCGCGGCGGGTGAGGAACGGATTGTCGCGCGTATCGAAAACCAGCGTGGTGCTGATCTCACTCTTCAATCGATTCTGGGCCTCCGCCAGAATTTGAGGAGAAATGCCGGATGAGACGTTGAAGATCTCCGTGGCCTCCAAACGATAGCCGAGACTTAGCGACAGAAAACGCCCGAGGGGCTTGCGCGCTTCAAGCGCAAAACCGTAAGCGCGCTGGTCGTAAACCGAGCTCAAGAAATCGGCCTCGTGGAAGAACGCTTCGCCGCCGAAAGACAACACGCGATCCAGAAAATACGGTTCAGTCAATCCAATCGTGAAGTCTTTCCGACGCGTTCCGTATTGGATGCGGGCGCGGAATTTCTGCCCTCCGCCGGTGAAATTCGGCCAGCTCAGCAAGTCGAAGTTTCCCTGCGTTAATTCGATAAAGCCGACCAGACTGTCGATCGTGCTGAAACCCGCTCCGAAG
>DASYVG010000361.1:0-1753 GCA_035937255.1 Chthoniobacterales bacterium
AGCGCGTAAACCTTTCAAGGCGAGATGCGAATATTGGATCGGACGAAGAAATGGTGCGGAAGCGGCTTTACTGGCTGTGGCCGGTTGTCATAATACCCAGCTTGTAAGATAATTAGCCTCGCATGGCCTTTCCTCGATACCTTGTCACACTCACAGTTGCGACCTCGCTCCTCCTCAGCGCAGGCGTCGCACGCGCGGCTCCGGATTGGAAGGTGATCAAAGTCGGGATCTGGGATTACGTCACGGTCGATAACTTCGCGCAGTTCTATGGACTCCCCACCGGGGTCGCTCCGGTTAACAAAACGATCCGGCTCGATAACGGCACCAACTCGGTGGAGGTGAAATTGGAAAGCCGCCAAGCGTTTATCAATGGCGTCCGCAATTCGCTTTGCTGGCCCATCATCGAGAAGGATGGCCATTACCTGATCCACCGGATTGATCTCGCCAAAACGTTCGAGCCTGAGCTTCGTCCTCATTTGATCCGTAACCTCGGACGCGTGCAGACGGTCGTGCTCGATCCCGGTCACGGAGGTCACGACAAAGGCGCGACCAATCTCTATGGCTGCGAGAAGGATTTCGCGCTCGACACCGCGCGGCAGTTAAAGCCCTTGCTCGAAGCGAAAGGTTTCAAGGTTGTCATGACGCGCAATAGCGACGTCTTCGTTCCGCTCGAGGAGCGGGCACGGATCGCTAACCAGACCCGCGATTGCATCTTCGTCAGCATTCATTTCAACGCGACCGACACGAATCCGCACGCCGCGGGCTTCGAGATTTATTCACTCACGCCGCGCGGCGCACCCTCATCCCAGGACGATTCACTCGCGCTTCATTTTCCGAACATGCAGGCTGGCAGCCCGGTCGATGCACCGAGCCTCGCGCTCTCGACTTCGATCTATCACTCCGTCGTGGCCCACCTGCCGGAATTCGATCGCGGGATCAAGCGCGCGCGCTTCGCAGTGCTGCGCTTGACCCGGGTTCCGGCAGTCCTCGTGGAAGGCGGCTTCGTCACCGAGCGCAACGAAAGCCGGCTGATCGCGAACGGTATCTGGCGCGCCAAGCTCGCGCAGTCGATCAGCGGCGGCATCGAAAACTACCGCGGTCTGGTTGATAAAAAGCGCCGGCCGATGTTGGTCGCGGACTATCGGCGACAGCTGAACGGCGGCGAATTAATCGCGCGCGACGCGACCCAGCCGCCGCCCGGCAATCAAGCGGATCCGTCGCTTGTGATGCCGACCAGCAACGTCGTGAACGGCCAGGCGCCGCCCGCTCCTGAGATTGAGCATCACCTCGCCGCGACGGAATCGGGCGCAGAGAATTCGCCAGGAGATCAGACCGTCCCAACGCCGGCTGAGGTCCCCCCGATTGCAGAGCAGGTGAATCCCAGCGCCGGATTCTCGGCAGGATTGGTGCCGGAACACTTGAGCCTGGCAGCGTCCGAGCCGGCGCCGCCCGTGGAGCTGCCCGCCGCGGCCGTCGAGAACCGGAATGCCGCGCTCCCTGTGTCTGAAGCGAAGACAGCCCGCGGCGTCTGGTGGCTCGGACCGTTTCCGAAATTTCAGCCCTAACGTCTCTCCGGTTGACTCAGCCGGCAGCGATCCTATGCTCACGGAAAGCGGGGGAGCCACTGGCTGAGAGGTCCGAGATTTCGGACGACCCCTTGAACCTGATGCGGGTAATGCCGACGCAGGGAGCGAGGTCTCAGCCATGCGTTTACCGCGCATGGCTTTTTTAATGAACCGAACCGCCGAAGGAA
>DASYVG010000362.1:0-6077 GCA_035937255.1 Chthoniobacterales bacterium
CAGGGTCCGGGGTTTGCGCTGCGGCGCTCGCGACGATCGAACCTACGGCGAGCAGGCCAAAGAATTTCATGATGGCGGATGACATGGCGACATTTTGCCATTCGGCCACTGGAGTGGCAAGCGCGGCTGTGCCGGACAATGTGCTCCAGTTGCCTTTTCGCGATTCGTTCCTAACCTTCAATGCGATGGGTGAGCGGATCCAAAAGCCGGCGGAACCACCGCCGTGGGCGCCGAAACAAGGGGACGGGGACGGCCCGAAAGCGCCCGATATTTCACGACCGGACACAAAAGATCTTTTGCAGCGAATGCGAAAGGTTGATCCGAACCAGGCGAAGCGCTACCGCCAGCGCACCGGGCAATAATGGAGCCACCGGCGGTGGCAGCTGGCCAGTTCGCTTCCAGCGGCGGAGACGCTTTCCCGGGGCTGCTGCGTTCCCGCGGGCTCCTCGGAATCGCGCCACAGTTTCCCACCGCCGGCAGCCGCGCCGAGATGGTTCAGACGCAAGCGACCACCATCCTGGCGTTCAAGTTTCTAGGCGGCGTGCTGGTGGCAGGAGATCGACGCGCCACGGCGGGCAACACGGTCGTCTATGATCGCGCTGACAAAGTCCTGGAAATCGACCGCCATTCCCTCATGGCGATCGCGGGCGTGCCGGCGACGGCGTGGGAAATGGCGCGTGTCCTGGAGCATTCCTTCCAGTTTTTTCGACGGACGCAGCTACAGGAAATGAGTGTGGACGGCAAGGTGCGCGCGCTCTCGAAATTGCTGCGCGACAATTTTGGATTCGTGATGCAGGGCGTCGGGATCGTGGTGCCGATTTTCGCCACTTACGACGTGCGCGAAGATCCAGCGGCCCGGCTTTACTTCTACGATGCCATGGGAGCGCAATTTGAAGTCGCAGATTACGCGGCAACTGGCTCCGGCTCACCCGCGGTTCGTGGGATTCTTTATTACGAAAACAATTGGGGCAAGAAGACGCTCGCGAAACTGAACGAAGACGAAGCTGTGATCATTGCCTTGCGCGCACTCGACACCGCCGCGGAGTCCGATACCGCCACGGGAGGAGTGGACCGGGAGGGCCGCATTTACCCGATTGTTAAGATCGTTTCGACGAGCGGGATCGAGGCGCTGCCAGAGCGCCGGATTGCGGCGCTTTTCAAAAAAGGCGTCGCATGATCGAAGAGCCATACCGATGGGTGGAGGCGATCGCGAATCGCCGTGAGTATATCGAAACGCAGCTCGCGCCGGGCAGTCCGCTGGTGGCGCTCTCGTGCCGGGAAGGAATCTTGTTTTTCACGATCGGACAAACGCGGCAGAAAATTTTCGAGATATACGATCGCATCGCGATGGGGGCAATCGGACATCCTGGCGACATTGAGCGCCTCCGCATGACCGTGATCGAACTCGCGAGCACGGAAGGTTTCGCGCGCTCCGCTGCCGATGTTTCGCTCCGCCGCCTGGCGCACTATTCACTCAGCCCGGTTTTGAAAGCTGCTTTCGAGCAAATCTATGGCGCACCCTATCTGGCGCGCATGCTCTTTGGAGAAGTCGGTTTGACGCCGGAAGAAGATCTGATTTTACGAGTCGATTACGACGGCGCCATCGCGACGAATGCAGGCACGCTCGCAGCGGCGGCGCGCACTTTCGCTGTCTTGAGCGGCCATCGCCAAACCACGGAGGCGATGGAAATCTATTTGCAAAGTGAACATTCACCCGAGGCGCCCCTGAATCGCGCTTTGCAGATCGCACTCGACACTTGGACAGTCGGCCAGCTGCACGGCGACGACAGCGCGGGCCAAGAGTCGGCGACGAGCGCGCAGATCGCGACCGCGCGGAAGGCCCATCTGCGCGGGGGAGTCGAAGCCGCTATCCTGGAGCGGAAATCGAAGCTCGCGATCCGTTATCGGCAGCTGACTACGGAGGAACTGCAGCCGCTCGCTGCTCGTTAGGCGAGGCCGCTGTGGGCGCCCCGGCAAACCTCTTCGAGCCGCGCGCGGCACGTCGCATTCATGCGGTGGTTATTACCCCTCCGGGCAAGAGGCTGCTTAATTCGGCGCGTTCTCCGGTTAAAGGCGCGGAGGCGTAGTCTTTGCGCTGTCTGACAAGGGGCGAGGCGTCCACCTTCCGACAACTCTTGGGCAAAGTGTTTGACGGGCAAGGAAAATGAGATTGCGCCGATCGAGGCGAAAGTAGCTCCAACTCAAACGGACCTCGCGCTCCCACTCTTCCCCCGGAGAATGCTAGCAAATACGGGGCAACTGCTCCCCCGAGAGCATGTCGACAACGCGCGTGCCGCCGACGCGGGTCTTCATCATGACGAAACCCGGATGTTCAACGGTCACTTCCCCGATAATGGCAGCGTTCTGGCCGAGCGGATGCTGACGCATGGCTTGCAGAGCGCGCGCTGCATTATCAGGCGGAACAACAGCCAGCAACTTGCCTTCGTTCGCCACGTAGAGCGGGTCGAGACCCAGAATTTCGCATGCGCCTTTGACTTCTTCACTGATCGGAATGCGCGCTTCATCGAGGAGCATTCCGACTTTAGCGGTCTGCGAAATCTCGGTGAGCGCGCTCGTGATCCCACCACGGGTCGGATCGCGCAGAACGTGAATGTCTGCGTTCGCAGCGAGAATGGCGTCAACAAGGCCGTTCAAAGGTGCGGTGTCGCTGGCGATTTCACTCTCAAACTCCAAACCTTCGCGCACAGACATGATCGCGATTCCGTGGACAGCCATTTCTCCGCTGATGATGATCTTGTCGCCGGGCTGTGCGCGCGTTGGGCTGATGTTCACTCCATCTGGAATGACGCCGATCCCGGAAGTGTTGATGAAAATCTTATCTGCCTTCCCGCGATCCACGACCTTTGTGTCGCCGGTCACGAGCATCACGCTGGCGGCGGCCGCTGCTTCGCGCATCGATTGCACGACACGCCAGAAATCTTCCATGGGCGTGCCTTCTTCAAGAATGAAGCCGACGGAAAGATAAAGCGGACGCGCACCGCACATCGCGAGATCGTTAACCGTCCCGTGGACCGCGAGCTTTCCGATGTCACCGCCTGGAAAAAAGATCGGATTCACCACATACGAGTCGGTGCTGAACGCAACGCGCTGCCCGCCGATCGAGAAGATCGCGCCGTCGTGCAACGGCTCGAGCAATTCGTTCCGGAACTGCGGCAGCACCATTTTCTCCATGAGCTGATGGCTCAGCTTCCCGCCGCTGCCATGAGCGAGGACGATTTCCGTGTAATTCGTGATCGGGATTGGGCAGGAGGCGGTGAGAAGGTCGCCGGGCTTGTCCATCACTATTAATGACGAAGCCCGAACGCGGTGTCGCCTCGCATCTTCGGATTTCGTTCCGCCTAAGGCGGATCGAACTTCGTTATTCAGATCACATCCTCCGCTCCGGCTGCGATGTGGATTAAATCCCACAGGACATGCACGAGCGTCGCGTGCACTTCCTGAATTCGATGAATGCTGAACGACGGCACGATGAAGGAGTAATCAGCCAGGTCAGGAAACCGTCCGCCATCTTTGCCCGACCAGGCAATCGTGAGCATGTCGCGTCGACGCGCCTCTTCCAATGCGTAGATCAGGTTCGGGGATTTGCCGCTCGTACTGACCGCCAGCGCCATGTCTCCGGGGTTACCGAGCAAGCGCAATTGGTCGACGAAAATGCGCGAAAAATCGGCGTCGTTGCCGATCGCAGTCATCGTCGCGATGTCGGTCATGAGCGAGATGGCAGGAAACGCGGCGCGCTTCTCGATGATCGGATGGGTGAACTCGACCGCGAAATGCATCGCGTCGCAAAGACTGCCGCCGTTGCCCATCGTGAGCAGCTTATTGCCGCGCGCGAAACGTTCCGCCATGTCGCGACTCAAAGTTTCAATCTGCTCCGCATATTTGGAGAAGAACTTCTGCTTCATCTCCACGCTCTCCCCGCTTTTGCGGAGAATTTTTTCGCGGAAGCTCTCAGTGCTTTTGTCTACGACTGCCGGAGCGGGAGCAATCAAGCGTGCGCGACCTCCGCGGGCTGCTTCTGGAGTTCGAGATGGCGGCCGTAAGCGTAGTAGGCGGCGCACGCACCTTCCGCCGAGACCATCGTCGCGCCGAGCGGACTCTCAGGCGTGCATTCTTTCCCGAAGCAGGCGCAGTCGTGCGGCTTTTTCACGCCGCGCAAGACGAGGCCGCTGATGCAATGCGCCGGCTCCTGTGTGTCAATCTCCTTCACGTCGAAGATGCGCTCGGCATCGTGTTCGCGGAACTCGTAGCGCAGCTTGTATCCGCTCTTCGGAATGGAACCGACACCACGCCATTTCCGATCGCACACTTCAAAGACGTTGTTCACCAGATCCTGCGCGACACGATTGCCATCGCGGTTCACTACCCGCGGATATTGGTTTTCGACTGTGTGCGTTCCGGCCTCCAGTTGCCGCACGGTCATGAGCGTGCCCTGCAGGATATCGATCGGCTCGAATCCGGTGATGACGATCGGCACACGGAAGCGTTCCGCGAGCGGCTCGTACTCCCGGTAACCCATCACGGTGCAAACGTGGCCCGGACCAAGAAATCCCTGCACGCGATTGAGCGGTGACTGCAGAATCGAGGCGATCGATGGCGGCACGAGGACGTGCGAGACGAGGACGGAAAAGTTCTTAACGCCTTGCTTCTTGGCTTGCCAAACGGACATGGCGTTGCTGGGCGCTGTCGTCTCAAAACCGATCGCGAAAAAGACGACCTTCTTGTCGGGATTCGCGCGCGCGATCTTCAAACAATCGATCGGCGAATAAACGATGCGAATGTCGGCGCCGCGTGATTTCAGAATCAGTAGATCGTCGCGTGAGCCCGGCACGCGCAGCATGTCGCCGAAGGAACAGAAAATCACATCCGGCCGCTGCGCGATTGCATGCGCCTTGTCGATCATCTCCAGCGAAGTGACACAGACCGGGCAGCCAGGGCCATGGACCAGTTCGACTTCGTTAGGCAACAAACGGTCGATGCCATACTTCACAATGCTGTGCGTCTGCCCACCGCAAACCTCCATCAAGACCCACGGCTTCGTGACGGTGCGATGAATCTCGGCGACGATCTTCTGCGCCAGCTCTTCGCTGCGATACTCGTCGAGATATTTCATGGCACGCTACGCGGCCGAGCGGATTTGAACGGGCGGCGATTCCGGAAACGGATCCGCGTCTGGATCGTCCACATCAGGAACATCGAGTTCGCCTAACTGCTTTAATTCCTCCAGCGCCTTATAAGTTCGCGCCGCTTCTTCTTCGTCCACTTTGCTGAGCGCGAAACCGACGTGCACGAGCACGTAATCGCCGATCACAACCTCGGGCGTGTATTCGAGACAGACTTGCTTCACAATTCCGCCGAAGTTCGCTTTGCCCATCAAAACGCCTTGAGCGTCGTGGTTGATTTCTATCAGTTTACCGGGGATCGCTAGACACATCGTTTTTCTCCACCGCTTCGCCAGGCCGGACCTTACTGATCGCGACCCCGTTGCACAGCAAAACAGTATCACCGCACTTCGCGTCCGTCAGTAAATCTAGCGGAACTTTTTTGACCGCTCCGCCCACTCGGATTCGCCCCATCCGCATGCCGTCTTCGACGAAGACGTCCACGATCTCGGCATAGACGAGATTCATTCGGATTGGGGGCGGTTGTGAATCGTGACGGCAAAAATCTGGCCGAGTGAAATTCCGCCATCATTCGGCGGAATGCGCTGGTGCCAGTAAGGTCGAAAACCCTCTGCCGACAAGCGCGCGATGGTGCGTTCGGTCAGGGAGCGATTTTGGAAGCAGCCTCCACTCAGGGCGACCCTGGGTAGGTCGAGCTTTCGAGCAACAGCCACGATCATCTCCGCGAGTGTGTTGTGGAACTTCGCGGAGATCATGGCGCGCGTCTCGCCCGTGCGCAGATCATCGATGATCTCCAAGATCGCTGGCTGCCAGTCGACCACCAGCGGCGAGTCCTCTCGAAGCCCAAAGGAATATCCGTTCTCGACTCCGGGTTGAAGCGCGAACTCCAGCTCCATCGCGGCCTGTCCTTCAAAGCTCGCGTGCGATCGCAATCCC
>DASYVG010000363.1:0-2096 GCA_035937255.1 Chthoniobacterales bacterium
AGTTTTTTACCGGGTGGAACAGGTGCGCGGTTACGCTTACGAAGGCGATCTCTGGAGTCCGGGGTTCTTTCAGGTCGATCTACGAAATCGTGATAGCGCCGCGCTGATCGCTTCGACCGAGACCTGGGACATCGTCGAGGTTCTCGCTCCGGAGGCGGCGCTGAATTCCGAAACTCAACGTCGCGCGAAAATGTTAGACGAAGCGATCCCGGAGGCGCGAACTGGATTTCCGGCCGAGCTCGTCTTCGCCGCGGACCAATTCATCATTACGCCGGCTGGTCGCGCGGAAGAAGCGGCCCGGGCGCACGCGGCCGGTGACGAAGTGCGGACCGTCGTCGCCGGTTACCATTGGTTCACCGATTGGGGACGCGACACGATGATCTCGCTCGAAGGTCTCGCGCTTATCACAGGACGCTGCCTCGAAGCGGGCTACATCATTCGCACCTTCGCGCATTATGTGCGCGACGGGCTTATCCCGAACATGTTTCCCGACGGCGAGAAGGAAGGCCTTTATCACACGGCGGACGCCACCCTTTGGTTTTTCCACGCGCTCAATCGCTACCTGCGTTACACGAATGATCGCACTACGCTGCGTCTTCTTCTGTCGACGCTCATAGATATCGCGGAGCATCACTTGCGCGGCACCAAGTTCAACATCCACGTCGACTCGAGTGACGGTCTGCTCGCGCAAGGAGCGGAAGGTTATCAACTTACGTGGATGGATGCCAAAATGGGCGACTGGGTCGTGACGCCGCGCCGCGGCAAAGCGGTCGAGTTGAACGCGCTCTGGTTCAACGCTCTGCGATTGCTCGCGCAGTGGTGCGGCGAGGAAAACAACGCGAGCGCCGCGGAGAGATATCGCGCGTGCGCGGAACAGACGCGCTTCTCGTTCAACAAGCGTTTCTGGAATGCCGATGGCGGCTATCTCTTCGACGTCGTGGATTGCGCCGGGCAAAGCGGAACCACCGACGCCTCCTGCCGGCCGAATCAGGTGTTTGCAATCTCCCTCGACCATCCCGTGCTCGAGCCGGCGCACTGGCAATCAGTCATGGACGTCGTCGAATCGAAGTTACTCACTTCGGTCGGACTGCGCTCTCTTTCGCCAGATCATCCAGATTACAAGCCCATCTACAGCGGCGATCTGCGTTCGCGCGATGGCGCTTACCATCAAGGCACCGTCTGGGCGTGGCTGATCGGACCGTTCGTCGACGCCTGGCTAAAAGTGCATCCCGAGGGCAAGGCGGGTGCGCGAAAATTCCTTGAGCGCTTTACGGAACATCGCGACGAAGGCGGCATCGGCACGATCAGCGAAGTGTTCGACGCGCGCGAGCCGCACACTGCGGGCGGTTGTATAGCGCAAGCGTGGAGCGTGTCGGAAGTATTGCGAAGTTGGGCCAATACCGCGTCGGGCACTGCGTCCCCGCCAGATCGTGTCGGCCAATGACGGACGAACTCAGCCGGCGCGTGCTATTTTTTCCCGCCAAAAAAACCGCCGAGCGCGCCTTTCAAAAGCTCTCCCGCTTCCCCGCCGATGGCGCTCGCGCCCATTCCGCCTGCCAGAAGCGAATCCAGATGGCTCGCTAGCGGTGCTGGCAGTTTTGTCTTTAGGAAATCCACCATGACTTGAACCGCTTTCTGCGCGTCTTCCTGACTAATGCCGGTGCGCTGGACGACGAGATTGATGAGTTCGTTCATCCCGCGAGGCTAGCGGGAAACGCCACGGCTTCCATGGCAATCTCCGGCTGCGTTCTCGCTGGTCATTTCGTCCGAAGTAAATGCATGCATGTCTCAAGATGCTCATCTCGAGCTTCGTGCCGGTTGCGCCCTGGCGGTTCACGTCCGATAGCTTGCGCGCAATGAGGGTTCTCTTTCTTCTTTTCGTAGTCTTCGCTTCGGTTTCATCGGCACAGCAGGTCAAGAAAGCGCTGCCGCCACCCACCTCACAGTCCACTCCGAAACCGGCGGCGACTGCACCACCGAAGCCCCTCGTGGCCGTCCCGTTCTACGATGAGGAAACCAGCACGCGACTCCAGATTTTCCTGGATAACAACGATTTTGGCCCCGGTAAAATCGACGGAAAGATGGGCGAATTTTTT
>DASYVG010000364.1:0-3547 GCA_035937255.1 Chthoniobacterales bacterium
CCACACGCACTTCGCTCTCGCGACTACCGGAATCGCGGGCCCGGACGGAGGCACGCCGGACAAGCCAGTGGGGACGGTCTACGTGGCACTCGCGAGGGAAAATGCCCCAACGAATGTGCGGCGATTTTTCTTCCCGACTGATCGCGAGACATTCAAGCAGATGACAACGCAGTTTGCGCTGGAGATGTTGCGCCAGAGCTTGACTGCCTTGTGAGAAGTTTGGACTAGCCCTGCACCTCGACCGGCGTGCCGACTTTCACGTGGTTATAGAAAAGCTCGGCGGCCTGTGACGGCATGCGGACGCATCCGTGCGAAGCAGCATAACCCGGCAAAATTCCGACGTGCATGCCGACTCCCGCATCCGTCAGTCGCATGAACCATTTCATGGCCGCGCCGGCGAAATGGGTTCCGCTCGGCGCGGAATCAATTTGCGCGCTGACTCCGGCGCGGACAACCCGGCCACGGGCATCGACAAAGTCCCCATACAAGGTCGAGTGATGATTCGGATCTTTTTCGCGCACGCTAAAGCTGCCGGTGGGAGTGGTGTGCCCGAGTTTGCCGGATGAGATCGGGCTCTCGATTGCCACCTGCTCTCCGACCATCAGATAAGCTCTCTGCTTTGGAATCGAAACGACGACGTGGACCTGATCCGGCGTCAGACTCACGAGCAGGGCGTCGTTGATGTTAATGGGGGCCTGCCGGGCGATTAGCTCCGCCGGTTTGCGCATGGGCTGGACAGTCGTCGGGGTGGCGACAGGTTTCGCGATGACGGGCGCTCTACGGCCGACTGCTGGGTTCGGGGAAGAAGATGGCGCGCGCGTGGGAAACCGCCGTAATTGCGGTGCCTGGGCCTGGACCTCCGCACAGCAAACGACCAGCGTCAGAGCGAAAACGACGCGGGAAACAGGAGCGTTCATCAATGGCGAGTGTAGGTATCGATTCGGTTTAGCCATCCGGGAAGCCAGCGCTTTTCGTGCCGCTCAGCCGGCGAGTTTGCAACCCGCCGCGCGAGAACCACTTTAGCAGCTCGCGCGAATTCACCGACGGAGTCACCGCCGCTATCCTGCATCGTGCTGAGCACTTGCAGCAAGCCCCAACCTTGCCCCCGATAACGCTCGGTGGCGAGTACGCCTTCCCCTTTGAAATTCACATAGTCGACGAGAGCATAACAACCGGCGGCGGACAGCAAGAGGCGATTGAAACGTTGCTGGATCAGCGCCTGGTCCGCTGGTTGCGCTGCGGCGAGCATTTTCGGCAAAGAATTACTTAAACGCTCGACGAGGAATTCCGCCTGCAGATCCACCGTATCGGCCAAAAATTGGCGCAGTTGCCGCATTTGCGGTGATGCTTTGGCGCGCGAAAATTCAATGCGTGAACGCCATGGACAACCGAGCTGGCGACCGGCGAGCAGGAATTCCGGCAGTTTTGCCCCGCGCGCCGAAATGAAATTCACCAGCGGCGGGAAGCTCTCTTCAAACGGACCGCGTGCGTCTTGGGGATACCAGATGAAATGGCCAATGCCGAGGGACGCGAAGTTTTCGCCGGAGTTCCACGATGTCAACCCAGCAACGGAGCCGTTGCATTCGTTCTG
Organism: Chthoniobacterales bacterium; assembly: GCA_035937255.1. GTDB lineage: Bacteria > Verrucomicrobiota > Verrucomicrobiia > Chthoniobacterales > UBA10450 > JACCXL01. The sequence goes on from DASYVG010000364.1 coordinate 1,592, forward strand.
CCATACTTTTCGCCCGATCTCGAGTGACTGAGCCCGACCGAGCGGAAGCGCAGCGATCTGACCGGCGGAGGCGAGAGCGAGAAGCGCAAGCAGCAGGAGCAAAAGGCTCGCGCACGTGGCGGGCTGTCGTCTTGACGAGCGGGTTGAATTCCCTAGCGTGGGACTTCCGCAGTGCACCAGATCGAATCGCAAAGCCCTGCGCAAAAACTTATTCGTTATGAATCGCGCTCTCATTCTACTCACGTTCGCTGTCGTTCTGGCTACCAGCACTCTGGCGCAGGATAAACAAACCGCGCTGAAAGACCAGAAAGACAAGGTCAGTTATAGCATCGGGCTGGACATCGGGGGCACTTTCAAGAAGCAGAACATGGATATCAATCCAGATGTGCTTCTGGCCGGCCTGAAAGACGCGCTAAGCGGCGCGAAACCGCAACTGACCGACGATCAGGTGAAGGAAACGATGACTGCGTTCTCCAAGGAAATGATGGAAAAACAAACTGTGACTAACAAAGAGGCAGGTTCGAAAAACGCGGCCGCTGGTGAAAAATTCCTCGCGGAAAACAAAACGAAAGACGGGATCAAGCTCACGCCGAGCGGTCTCCAGTACAAGGTGCTGAAAGACGGGACTGGTCCTACGCCGAAGGAGACTGACACCGTGGAGGTGAATTACCGCGGTACGCTCACGGACGGCTCCGAGTTCGACAGTTCCTACAAACGCGGCCAGACGGCGAGCTTTCCGGTTAACAAAGTGATCAAAGGATGGACCGAAGGCCTGCAGCTAATGAAAGCGGGCTCAAAGTATCAATTCTTTATCCCGGCGAATCTTGCTTACGGCGAGCGCGGAGCTGGCCAGGATATCGGGCCGAACGAGACGCTTGTCTTTGAGGTCGATCTGATCGGCGTCAAGCCCGCGGCTGGGAAGCCGGAAGCGAAGTAGCGGCGGCTACGCAGTTTCGGCCGCAGCCGGCGCCGATTCCCACGAAAGACGGGGCGCATCGCCCCACAGATCTTCCAGGCTATAAAAGGCCCGCTTCTCCGCGTGGAAGACGTGGACAATGACCTGCATGTAATCGAGCACAATCCAATGGCTGGCGGGAAAGCCGTCCACGGCGGCCGGCCGCACGCCTTGCTCTTTTAATCGGGCTTCGATTTCGCCCGCGATGGCTTTGAGGTGCGGTTCCGATGTTCCAGAACAGATCACGAAGAAATCCGTGAATCCAGAAATGCCGCGCAAGTCGAGCACCACGATGGCTTCGGCCTTCTTATCCGCCGCTCGTTCGGCGCAGGCTATTGCTAGAGCTTCTTCGGTAATTTTTGCGGATCCTGGTAAAGGCGCTCCCGGGCAATGATGTGCTCGACCGCGTCTGGGACGAGATAACGAATCGACCGACCGCAGGCAACCCTGTTTCTGATTTCTGTCGCCGAAATATCGAGGTGCCGCTGGATCGTGGGGAATCGAGATTCTCTGAGCATGCCGGTTCGCTCCAACACGACAAATTGGACGATCTTCTCGAGTGCGTCGATGCGGTGCCAGCTTCTTAACCCAGGCAGGTTATCGGCGCCGACAAGGTAATAGAGCGCCGTTTGCGGATCCCGCTGTCGAATTTCCTCGACCGTATCGAACGTGTACGAGGGCGGCGGCCGATTCAATTCACAGCGATCGATCGAGAAACAACTCATGCCGCTCAGCGCGGCCTCCAGCATTTGCGTGCGGATCGCCGGGGGAGTCAACCGTTGATCGAGCTTGTGTGGAGAGGCTGCTGCCGGAACGAAAATAATCTCTTCGAGCATCAGCTGTTCCAACGCTTCCCGCGCCAGAATTAGATGTCCGTGGTGTATCGGATCGAACGTTCCGCCGTAGATGCCGATCCTTTTCAAAGCAAGGCGTGGCTGTAAAAGCTCGGGACTACCAGTGCAGGGGCGGTTTCCGCTTTGCCCGTAGTGAAAAACGACGCG
>DASYVG010000365.1:0-11262 GCA_035937255.1 Chthoniobacterales bacterium
CTTTGTCGTAATCTTCTCGCGACCAGCGCTGGGAGAAGCCGAGAAAAAGCATCTCGATGTACCACTCGGGGCGGCGGTTCGGCGCTGGAATTTTTTCGATAATCTCCTTCGATTTGGCCAGTTCTTGATTGAACCTTTCGCGCACTTCGTCTGCCGGCGCGTTGCTGGAATCCCGCCGTCGCCCATCCCCAGGCTTGCACCGGGTGGAGGCCTGCTTCGACGATTGGTCGCGTGGGAGAAATCGGGAAATTGCTTTTGCCACGCAGCACAGCGCTCGTAGGCCGCCTTCCACGGGATCTCCTCGTTTTGCGTGTGCTGAGTGGGATCGAAGCCATTATAAAAGATCCCGTTTTTCCGATGCCCGTCTGGCAGAAAGCGCGCTTTCGTTGCGAACAGCTCGTCGGCTATTTTCTCCCGCTGCGCGTATTCCCCAGCGGTAAAAAGTTTCCAGATTGCTCCGCTGAACTCATCGCGGGTCTCGCAGCCTTCCTGCGGCCCGTCTCCAGCTTCTGCGGCGAGGGGCCGTGCCGAAGGCGACGGCCAGTGCGGTTTTCCACAAGAACCTCATCTAACGGGCGAATTTTCTCTGGAGCGCTTGCACCACGATGGGAGGGACGAACTTCGTCGTCTCTCCGCCGAGCCGTGCGATCTCCTTCACGATGCGAGAACTCAGATAGGTATACTCCTCCTTCGGCATCAGGAAGATCGCTTCCACACTGCCTTCGAGTTTGCGGTTCATCAGCGCCATTTGGAATTCAAATTCAAAGTCGGAAACCGCACGCAGGCCGCGGATGACAGCCGTAGCCTTTTGCGCAACTGCGAAATCAACCAGCAATCCCTGAAATTGCGCGATCTGCACGTTCGTTTGCCCGGCGAGGGTCTCACGCAAAAATCCAAGGCGCTCCTTCAAAGAGAAGAGTGCCTGTTTCTGGTCATTGTGCGCGACAGCCACAATGACCTCATCGAAAAGCTTCCGCGCCCGTTCGATCACATCGAGGTGTCCATTGGTCACGGGATCGAAACTGCCGGGATAAATCGCGCGTCGCATCGGCCGGAGATTGGCAGACGATCGTCGTCTTGCAAAGGGGAAGCGTACGGATCTCGGGCAGGTTGCCGAACTCCCGCGAGGATCGACATTGCTGCGTGTGAAACCGAGTGTTCCGCCGTACAAAACCGTCGCCGTAGCGAGCACGTTTTCGCCGCGTTTCCTGCACGTTCTCGCTGAAGCGAAGCGGATCCGCGAGCGCCTCGGCTCTGAGCTCAACCTCATTTATGTGGGAGAACGCGATCCAAAGACGCTCGGGAAATTTGCCGACGTGCTTGCCCAACTGAAGCTGCCGGCGGAGTCGCCGATTCATTTTCACCAAGGCGATCCCGCGAGTGCGATTCTCAAAGCAATCGACGCGCATCAGGTGAATCTGATCGTGGCCGGCGCGCTCGAAAAGGAAGTCGTGTTGCGGCCTTTTTTGGGCAACGTGGCGCGCCGGCTCGTCCGCGAATCGAAATGTTCGGTGATGCTCTTCACGAAGCCTGAAATCGAACCGAAGCCTCTGCGTCGGATCGTCTTCCTGGCCGATTATTCGGAGCACGCGCGGGAGGCACTGCGCAAAGTTTTGCATCTCGCGACGCTCGAAGACGCCGAGCGGGTGTACGTCATCCGGCTCCACACCACGTTTGATGAAGCGCGGGCCGCACGCCGCAGGTCATCGCCTGGGAAAGCGTGCGACGGCGCGCGGACGCTGGAGGAAGAAGAAGTCGCGCTGGAAGAATTCGTGCTGAGCGTTGGCGAGACCGACGCACCGGTTGAAGCTCGCTGCGTGCGCGGGAACACAAGCTACGCCGCCTCCGATTTCGTCCAATCGGTCGAAGCGGATCTGCTCGCCATTCCGGCGGCCGGGAAGTTCGGAGATGATTTTTCGGGTCACCTGGCGTGGATCACGGAAGTGATCCCGTGCGCTCTGTGGATCATTCGTTGACGACGTGCGCATTCCCTCGGGTGGTGTCGTCATCCTTTCTGCCATTCGGCTCCTCGCATGGCGTCGTTATCTTGCTTACGCTGGCGATCCCGGCAGCGGCGTTATTCCTGTCGCGTAAGGGCGAACAGCGGGAAGCAGACATTGCGGTTCGCCTGGTCCTTGGCTCTCTCCTCCTGCTCAATTATTTCGGTTACGCGTTCCAACAAGTCCTCCGCGGAGCGATGCGATGGCAGGAGATGCTTCCTTTTCAACTTTGCGACTGGACGATGGTTGTCGTCCTGGTCGCGCTCCTGAACGGCGGCCGGAAACGCTGGCTCGAGCCGGCCTATTTTTGGGGAATCGGCGGTTCGCTGCAGGCGATCATCACACCTAATTTGCAGGTCGGCTTTCCCGACATCCGCTTCATCAGCTTCTTTGTCGATCACTGCGGAATCGTGATCGCTATTGTGTATCTCATGCTCTCACGGCGATTTCGGCCGGGCTTAGGTTCCATCTGGCGAACGCTGCTCTGGTCGGAGATTTATCTGGCGGTCACGCTCCTGGTAGACCAGATCACCGGCGTGAACTACGGCTTCCTGCTGCACAAACCGGAGGCGTTTTCGATTCTGAGCTATCTGTCTAATTCACGCCTCCTTTACCTGCTTCAGCTCAATCTCCTCGCCCTCGTTTTTTTCGCGGTTCTCTACGTGCCTTTCGCATTGGCCGATCTCTGCAAAGGGGAACTAAGCCCGGATGCGGGAGAGGAGGAGAGAAACCGATGATGCAGTTCCTATTCTCCGTTTTTCCTGCTTCATTCCTGTTCTCATGAAACTCAAGCCGCTCAAGATCGGATCCGTTGTCCTCGGCGGGACTCATCCGGTTTTTATTCTCGGCCCCTGCGTTATCGAGTCGGAAAAGTTCGTTTGGCGGATGGCTCGGCGCATCGCCGCTATCTGCCGGGCGGAAGCGGTGCCGTTTATTTTCAAAGCGTCCTATGACAAAGCGAACCGAACGTCGGTGCGCTCGTATCGCGGCATAGGCGCGCGTGAAGGCTGCGAAATCCTCGCTGCGATCGGCCGCGAGCTTGGCGTGCCCGTGACGACCGATGTGCATTCGCCGGCCCAAGCGGAACTGGCCGGCGAGCTCATTGATCTGCTCCAAATTCCTGCGTTCCTTTGTCGACAGACCGACTTGCTCGAAGCGGCGGCGACGACGGGGCGAGCGATCAACGTAAAAAAAGGCCAGTTCCTCGCGCCTTGGGACGTGCGCAACATCGCCGAGAAGCTCTCCGCATTCGGCTGTCGGAACTTCATTTTCACCGAGCGCGGCACGACGTTTGGCTACAACAATCTCGTTGCGGATATGCGTTCGCTTTACTGGATTCGCGAAGCTGGCTATCGGGTGATTTTTGACGCGACCCATTCAGTGCAACGTCCCGGAGGCGCGGGCGACTCGACGTCGGGCGATGGCGAACTCGCGCCCGTGTTGGCGCGCGCGGCACTTGCCGCGGGTTGCGATGGCATCTTCATGGAGGTGCACGATCGGCCAGAGCGGGCGCTTTCCGATGGCGCAAATCAGCTTCCGCTAAAGCAGTTGCCGAAGCACCTCCGCATGTTAAAGGCTATTCATGCTGCGGTTTCGTAGCGGCCGCGCGGGATGGCGGACGTGGCTGCTGATTTTCTGTTCGATCGCCGTCCTGGGTGGATGGGCCGAGGCTGGCGAGGGCAAAGGCACGAAGCGCAAAAATAAGCCCAAGGAAACGGACGATTCTCCCTCTCCTGCGGAGGAAAATTTGAGCACTGTGCCGCTGCCGATTGGGCAGGAGGCGAAAGGCGTGGTGTTGCCGGATTTTGATGCCGCCGGTCACTTGCGCGGCCGATTCGAGGCAGGCACGGCAAAGCGCATCGACAACCAGAACATGCAGCTGCGCGCACTGAAAATGCTGACGTTCACACCGGAAAATAGCCCTGACCTTGAGGTCGAGATGAGCGATTCGATGCTAAATTTGCAGACGCGGCTCTTAAAATCGCAGCAGCGCACGACGGTACGTCGATCCGATTTTACGATCGCGGGCGACGCGGCGGAGTTCGATACAGTTCAGCGGAAAGGGACGATGGTGGGAAACGTAAAGATGGTGATCACGAATGCAGCTCACCTGACAGGGAAAGAAGGCCAATGATTAGAGTGGCAGCAGCCGCGTGCCTCATCACCGGTCTTCTACTTTTCGAAAGCCCGGCGCAGGAATCGGCGCCGACAAAACTGGCCGCCGCCAAGACGGAACGAAAGAAAGACGCGAAGGAGAAGGGCGCCCAACCTTCGCCGGCCGGCCTCACCACTCCCACGGATCAGCCGGTCACGACGGAGGTTTACGCGGAGAAGGCATTTTTCGATTCGGCCAAGAACACAGGCGTTTTCACGGGACACGTCGTCGTCAATGATCCTCGCTTCAATATTCAGTCCGATAAGCTGACGGTTTACATCAGCAAAGACGAAAACGGCGGGTTGGAAAAAGCGGTCGCGGACGGAAACGTGGGCGTAGTGCGCGACCGGCCTGATCCCAAGGGCGGGCCACCACTGCGCTCCGTGGGGCGGTCCGAAAATGCGGTTTATACCACAAAAGATGGCAACGTGGAACTGACGGGAAATCCGCGCGTGCAGCAAGGTTTGAACATGCACGTGGCGACGAGCGCGGAGACGGTAATGGTGTTGAACGAAAACGGGCAGTTGACCACGCATGGGCCGAGCCGCACCGAGATTCGGCAGCAGCCCAAAGAGGAGAAGCCGAAGCCGTGATTACGCAAGCTCCCTCGCGCGCGCCAGCATCTTCAACAGCCGCTGCTCCGGTCCAGCGCGAACCCGTGCTCGAAACGGACGAGCTCGTGAAAATTTATGGCGGACGCGCGGTCGTAAACGGAATCAACATCAACGTGCGCGCGGGCGAAATTGTCGGTTTGCTCGGTCCAAACGGCGCCGGCAAGACAACCAGCTTCTACATGATCGTAGGTCTGGTCCGGCCGAACACCGGACGGGTCGTGTTCTCAGGCACTGATGTGACGAACTACCCCATGTACAAGCGGGCCCGTCTCGGGATGGGCTATCTGCCGCAGGAAGAATCGATCTTTCGGAAGATGACGGTGGAGCAAAACATCCTCGCCATTCTTGAAACCCTTCCGCTCAGCAAACAGGAACGGCGCCAGCGTTGCGAGCACCTGCTGCATCAATTCGGCATCGAGCGGATCGCAAAAAACACGGCGCTCACCTTGAGCGGCGGCGAGAAACGGCGTCTGACAATCGCACGGTCCCTCGTGACGCAGCCCAAACTACTCATGCTCGACGAGCCGTTCAGCGGCGTCGACCCGATCGCGGTCTACGATGTGCAACAGATCGTGGTCAACCTGCGCAAATCAGGCCTCGCCATTTTAATCACGGATCACAACGTCCGCGAAACACTCTCCATCGTGGATCGCGCGTATCTGATTTTCGAGGGACGCGTCGAAAGCGAGGGGACGAAAGATTTCCTGATCAACGATCCGATCAGCCGCCAGCTTTATCTCGGCGAGCGGTTTCGGATGTAACAAAGGAGACCATATGCTAACCACCAACGCCCATCCGCCGGTCAAGGTCACCGGCCGTCACTTCCACGTCACGGACGCGATTAACGACTACGTCACGCGCAAGATCGAAAGCCTGCATCTTGACTACCCGAAAATCATAGAGGCACACGTCATCCTTGAGGTCGAAAAATACCGCCATTCGGCCGAAGTGATCTTGGTTTGTTCGAATCACATCACGATCGAGGCGTGTGAGGAAACCGACGACATGTATGCGGCGATCGATGCCGTGGTCGATAAAGTCGCGCGGCAGATGCGCAAGTATAAGACGCGCCTGATGCGCAAGCACCGTCCCCGCAAGGACGTTGTGCAACACCTGGACGAGCATGTTTTGCATCCCGAGCCGGTCGAAGAAAACGATCAGGCCGAGCATGCAGTGGTGCGGATCGAGCGTTATCCGGTGAAGCCGATGTTCGTCGACGAGGCTGTGCTCCAGCTGGAGATGTCGCATCGCCAATTCATCGTTTTTAGCAACGCGCGCAGCTCGCGGCTGAATGTTCTTTACCGGCGCAAGAGCGGCGACTTCGGTCTAATCGATCCGAGTTCGGTGTAAGCAGCCTGCTTCCCGATGCCTGAGCGTTCCACGCCACCCGTTATTACTTCGGCGGGTGACCTGCGCAAAAACGTTGCGGTCGTCACAGTAGAAAGTTTCTACGCGACTCATGCGCACAAACTGCACCTGAAGTTGGAAGGCGAGCGCGTCGGATTTTATCGGAAAATCCGCGAGCCTACCATTAACCGGCCGGGTCTCGCGCTGGCCGGCTTCTTCAGCTACTTCGCGGAAAAGCGCGTGCAGGTTTTGGGCGCGGCCGAGAACACTTATCTGAAGAGCCTCACGCCGCGGGTGCGGCTGCAACGATTTCGTGCCCTCTGTGCGCAGAAGATTCCGTGTCTCGTCGTCTCACGTGGATTTCATCTCGCGCCGGAGTTGTTGGCGGTCGCCGAAAAAGAGGAGATCGCGGTCTTCCGCACGCCGATGATTACGATGAAGTTCATCAATGCCGCGACCATCGCGCTGGAAGTTGATTTCTCGCCCACCGTCACGGAATTCGGCAGCATGGTGGATATCCTTGGCATCGGCGTGCTGATCCGCGGCCAGAGCGGGATCGGGAAAAGCGAATGCGTCCTTGGATTGATCGAACGCGGCTACAGCCTGGTGGCGGATGACGTCACGCGCATCACGTCGTTCGAAGGTCGTGAACTGATTGCGACCGCTCCGGAGCTGACCCGCTACCACATGGAAGTGCGCGGCATCGGCATCATCAACGTGGCGTCGATTTTCGGAATCGGCAGCATTCGCGTCGAGAAGCGGCTCGATATGGTGGTGACGTTGAAGGATTGGCAGGAGCTGGAAGAGGTCGATCGGATTGGTCTTGACCAGGAAGTCTACGAGATTCTGAAAATGCAGGTGCCGCATGTCATAATTCCGGTGCGTCCGGGGCGCGACATCGCGCGCTTGGTCGAGGTGGCGGCGATGGATCAGAAGCTGCGCGGCCTGGGTCGCAATAGCGCGGTGGAATTCAACGACAAGCTGCTCAACTTAATGGTGCCGAAGCCAATCTAATGGGACTTCTGAATCGAAAATCAGCCAGCCCGTCGCGCCCACAGAAATTTGAACGGGAGGTGACGATTGTGAACCGGCTCGGTTTGCACGCGCGTCCCGCCGCTATGTTTGTGCGCATCGCGACCCGATATCGGGCAGAGGTCTGGGTGGAAAAAGAAGGCGAACAGGTCAACGGCAAGAGCATTATGGGCCTCATGATGCTGGCGGCAGGTCAGGGCTCCAAATTGCAGATTCGCTGTGAGGGCCCCGACGCGGACCGGGCCCTGCAGGAAATTGAGGAGCTAATCAAAAGCCGCTTTAACGAAGACTGATCTTCGCGTTAGTGTCGCCTGCCATGACAGGAGACGCGCAAGGTGAAGTTCGCTTTCAAGGCGTCGGTGTCTCCTCCGGGATCGCGCGCGGGACGATCCACGTGGTGCGCGACGATCTCGACGACGTGCCGCGGTATGGCATCAGCGCGGCGCAGGTCACGAATGAAATCGGCCGATTCGAGACCGCCCTCATCCAAACGAGGGCGCAGATTCTGGAGATGCAGCAGCAGATTGCCGAAGCGATCGGAGCCAAAGACGCGGGAATTTTCGATGCGCACCTGCTCGTGGTGGAAGACCGAACGCTGATCGACGAGGTGCTGCGCAAGCTCGAGACGGATTTGTGCAACGTGGAATTTGCCTTCCAGGAAGTTGCCAGCAACTACTCCGAAACGCTGAGCAAGATCGACGATCCTTACCTACGGGAGCGCGCCCTCGATATTCAGGATGTTACCAAGCGCGTGGTGCGGAATCTTCAGGGCAAAGCGCCCAAGGCCTTTCTGAGTTTGGCCGAGCCGCATATCCTCGTCGCTCATAATATTACGCCCTCCGATACCGCGACGATGAATCGTGAGCAGGTACTCGGTCTGGCGACGGATTTGGGAAGCCGCACTTCGCACACGGCGATCATGGCGCGTTCCCTGAATATTCCGGCGATCGTCGGTTTGCACGATGTGACCGAGGTTCTGGAAACAGGTCAGCCGGTGCTGCTGGATGGTTACAACGGACTGCTGATTTTGCGTCCAACCCCCGACACTCTCTGGCACTACGGCGAGCTGGAGCAGCGGAAAGGTCAGGAGGCCGAACAGCTCACCGGGCTGCGGGAAACAAAATCGACGACCCGCGATGGCCGCCACATCGTTTTATCAGCCAACATTGAATTACCGGGCGATGTCGAGGCAGTTTCGCGCAATGGCGCGGAAGGCATCGGCCTTTACCGGACCGAATTCCTCTATCTGAATCGGACCACGCTGCCGAGCGAAGAGGAACAATACGAAACGTATCGCAGAGTGGCTGAGCGAGTCGCGCCTCATCCACTTATCATCCGCACTTTCGATCTGGGCGGCGACAAAATCGCGGGCACGCTCGATCAGGGCGACGAACTCAATCCGTTTATGGGCTGGCGTGCCATCCGCTTCTGCCTCGCGCATGTCGATATTTTCAAGGCGCAGCTCCGCGCCATTCTGCGGGCGAGCGCGGTCGGCAACGTTAAGATCATGTTCCCGATGATCTCGGGTTTGGAGGAACTGCGTCGCGCTTTGGTGGTGCTCGCCGAATGTAAAGAAGAACTCGCGCGCAGCGGCGAATCTTACGGCGCTGAAACGGAAGTCGGCGCGATGATCGAGGTGCCGAGTGCTGCCATCGCGGCCGACATGCTGGCGCGCGAGGTCGACTTCTTCAGCATCGGGACGAACGATCTCATTCAGTATACCGTGGCCGCTGATCGCATGAACGAGCGCGTGGCGCATTTGCATGAACCGACGCATCCTTCCATCCTCCGGCTTCTCAAAACCGTCTCGGATGCGGCCCACGCGAATAAACTCTGGGTCGGTGTCTGCGGCGAGATGGCCGGGGACCTCACGCTCGTGCCCCTTCTGTTAGGCCTTGGAATCGACGAACTGAGCGTAAGCGCGACACTGGTTCCGCGTGTCAAACGGGCCGTCCAGAGTGTGACGATCAGCGAATGTGAGCAGCTCGTCGCGGAAGCCCTCGCACTCGACACCGCCGCCGCAATTCTCGCCTTGTGCACGCAGATCGCGCAGAATCGCTACGGCGATTTATTAAGCTAGCGGTCCGTCCGATCACCGAAGGCTGTTATTCCTCTTCTTCGGTCGATTCTGATTCTCCCTCAGCTTCCGGATCAGGTTTAAGGCCTTCTTCTTCCATCTTCCGGAGGACGTCGCCCATGTCATCCACTTCATCCCAGACATCCTGGCTGACGTAGATGGGCGCTTTTTGCTGCGTGGCCATGGCGATGCAATCACTCGGCCGGCCGTCGAGTTCGACAATTTTCTTCTGCTGCACTTCGTTCTCCGCGCGAATGATCATGCGCGCGTAATACGTCGCATTCTTGAGATCATTGATGATCACTCTCTCGACATGCCCGCCCAGCGCCGTGAGGAGGTGACCAATCAGGTCGTGCGTCAGCGGACGCTCTTTCGAGACATCGCGCATGAACATGGTAATTGCGCTCCCGACCGTCTGATCGACGTAGATGATGAAGACTTTGTCGTTGTTCCCGAGGAACACCGCGCAGCCTCCGCTCGTCGGCAAAACCGCCCGCACCTGCACCTCGATCACGGTCTTGTTCATGGCCGCAAAACGGTATCAGGATGCCCTCGAAAAACAAGCTGCGCGCATCGAGCTGCGCGCTCGAAAACAAATTTCCGAGAGCGACACTTGCATGTTCGCGGCGCTGATTGACAATGCGTCCTGCCACGTGTCCAGCCCTGAGAAAACCAAGAACGAATGGGACATTGAGGCCGCGACGAATGCCTACAATGTCGACGCGTGGGGCAGCGGTTACTTCAGCATCAATCCTGCCGGTAACGTGCAGGCCAGGCCGCTGCAAGAGCACGGCGGCGCGATCGATATCCTGGCAGTGGTGAACGAAGCGCGCGTGCGGGGCCTCGGTTTTCCGCTCGTGATCCGCTTTCAGGATTTGCTGCGGCATCGAGTAGAAACGGTGAACCGCGCGTTTCAGCAGGCGATCAGCGAGTTCGGCTATCGCAACCACTATCGCGGTGTCTTTCCGATCAAGGTAAACCAGTTGCGCGAGGTGATCGAAGAGATCGTCGATGCGGGGCAGCAATATCACTTCGGCCTCGAAGCCGGAAGTAAACCGGAGTTAATCGCGGCCCTCGCGATGCACAAGGATCCCGAGAGCCTCATTATCTGCAACGGCTACAAGGATCGGGCCTACCTCCGTTGTGCGATGCTCGGACGCAGGCTCGGCAAGTCTGTCGTAATCGTGGTCGAGAAATTGGAGGAGCTGCAGCAGACAATCCGAATCGCCAAAGAAATTGGGGTTGAGCCGCACATCGGCATCCGCGTCCGGTTGCAGACGAAAGGCTCGGGCAAGTGGTCGGTGAGCGCGGGCGAGAACGCCAAGTTCGGACTCGATACCGCAAATCTCGTCTGTGCCAGCGAAATGCTGAAGGTGGAAGGTCTCGCGCATTGTCTGAAGCTCGTGCATTTTCATGTCGGCTCTCAGGTGCCCGACATCTCGACGATCAAACGCGCCGTGCGGGAGGCGGCTCGCTATTATGCGAAACTTGCGAAGCGCGGGCACGAGCTCGGTTACCTCGATGTCGGCGGCGGCTTGGGAGTCGATTACGACGGGTCGCGGACTGACTTCGACAGCTCCACCAACTATTCGCTGCAGGAGTACGCGAACGACGTCGTTTGGAACATCATGGATGTGTGCGATTCCGAAGGCGTTGCTCATCCCGCGATCGTCAGCGAGGGCGGGCGCGCGATCGTGGCACACCATTCGGTGCTCGTGGTGGAAGCGTTTGGGTCGATCGAAAAAGTTTCGCGGGACGAAAAGGTCGCGCCCGCGGAGAGCGATCACAAACTTGCGAAAGACATTTTCGAAGTGCAGCGCAATCTGAAGCGCAGCAACCGCCGCGAGAGCCTGCACGACGCGCAGCAGATCAAGGAAGAATCCCAGCAGTTGTTCTCGGTCGGTCTGCTCGAGCTGGAGAGCAAGGCCAAGATCGAAAGTGTCTACTGGCAACTCGCGCAGCAGATCGTCGCACTCCATCGCGGCCTGCGTTACGTGCCCGAGGAAGTAAAGGAATTGGAGACTTCGTTAGGCGACC
>DASYVG010000366.1:0-2508 GCA_035937255.1 Chthoniobacterales bacterium
ACGCTTCGGTCCCAAACGCATCATAGACACGCCGATCAGCGAGAATGGCTTTGCGGGCATGGCGATCGGTGCCGCGATGGTTGGGTTGCGGCCGATTGTGGAGTTCATGACGTTCAGCTTCTCGCTCGTAGCTTTCGATCAGGTGGTGAACAACGCGCCTAACATGCTCACCATGTCTGGTGGCCAATTCAATATCCCGATTACTTTTCGAGGTCCGAACGGCCCCGCCCATCAGCTCGGCGCGACGCACTCACACGCCACGGAATGCCTCTACGCCAACGTGCCGGGCCTGAAGATCTGCACGCCCGCCACTCCGCGGGACGCGAAAGGGTTGTTGAAGACAGCGATTCGCGACAACAATCCGGTTCTCGTGCTTGAATCAGAGCTGCTCTACAGCTCGAAAGGCCTGGTCGAGCCGGAAGACCAAGAATTGCTCATCCCGCTGGGCGAGGCGGAGTTGAAGCGTCCCGGCACCGACGTTTCAATCATTTGCTATGCGCAGACGGTCCCGCTAGCACTAACGGCGGCGGAGCGCTTGCAGGAAGAAGGAATCGAAGCGGATGTGCTTGATCTGCGTTCGATCAAACCGCTCGATCTGTCCGCGATTTTTCAGTCGGTGACGAAGACGCATCGCGTTGTGATCGCGGAACAGGATCGCCCCTACTGCGGCGTTGGCGCGGAGATTTGCTTCCGGATTCAGCACGAGATTTTCGATGAGCTCGACGCGCCAATCATGCGCGTTGCCCAGGAAGATGTGCCGATGCCGTACAACGAACGGCTTGAGAAAGCGGTGCTGCCGAGCGCGGATAAGATTGTCGCGGCAGCGCAGAAGGTCTGTTACAGCTGAGAAAAATCCGTTATGCCCGAAATTCAGATGCCCAAATTGAGCGATACGATGACGGAAGGCACGATCGTCGCTTGGAAGAAAAAGAAGGGCGACAAAGTCTTAACCGGTGATGTGATCGCCGAAATCGAAACAGACAAGGCGACGATGGAATGGGAGTCGCCGGAGGATGGAGTGATCACCGAGATTTTTGTCCAGGAGGGCGGCAAAGTGGAAGTTGGCGATAAGATCGCTTGGATCGGCGACCCGTCACCAGCAACAAAGTCGCCCGAAGCGCAGCCGGAAAAGACAAAAGCGGAACCGCCGGGAAAAAAGGAAAAGCCGGCGAAGAAACCGCAGAGTGAGACGGAGAAGCCGGGTTCAGCTGAGAAGCCAGAGAAAGAAACGGCTCCGCCGCAAGAATCCGAGGATAAGGCGAAGCGTTCAACCGCAGAGTCGGCCAGCGGAAGCGGTGAGGCACGCGTGAAAGCGTCCCCCATGGCTCGCCGCCTCGCCGCCGAGTACGGCGTTGATCTTGGGAGGATCAACGGCACGGGACCGGATGGTCGCGTGACGGAAAGCGATGTACGAGCAGCGACCCAGAACAGGGGCGGCTCCGCCAAACCGCCGGCTTCGATCAAGCCGGCCGAAGGAGCGCGCGTTACCTTGAGCGGGATGCGCAAGATCATCGCCGAACGCCTGGTTGCGAGCAAAGGGCCGGTCCCACATTTTTATCTGACGATCGAGATAAACGCGGGGCCGCTCGTCTCCGCGCGGGCAGAGTTGAAGGCTGGCGGAGAAGCAAGCGACACATCGAAAATCACGGTCAACGATTTCGTTCTGAAAGCGGCGGTCGATGCGGCTGCGAAAGTGCCGAAAGTGAATGCCGCCTTCGATCAGGACTCGATCGTGGAATATGAAGATGTGGACCTCGCGATTGCCGTCGCGATTGACGACGGATTGGTCACGCCGGTCGTACGCGCAGCGCAAAAGAAGTCACTGCGAGAGATCAGCGAAGCGGTGAAAGACCTCGCGCAGCGTGCCCGCCACAAACGGATGAAGCCGGAGGAATTCCAAGGTGGCACATTTACCGTCTCCAATCTCGGCGGTTACGGAATCGACTCTTTTTCGGCCATCATCAACCCGCCTCAGGGATTCATCCTGGCTATCGGCCGGATCAATAAGACAGCGGTGGTCGATGATTGCGATCAACTGACGGTGGGGGAGCGGATGTCGATCACGATGAGCTGCGACCATCGTGTGATCGACGGCGCGCTGGGCGCGGAGTACCTGAAGGCGCTGCGTCAGTTGCTGGAAAATCCGGCATTGCTTCTCATCTGATGCTCGGCGCTTAATGCGCCCGCGAGCAAGGCATATGGCGAGGAAGTCGAACAGGTGGATCGCGCATTTTTCCACGCATTCGGCGCGTGGATTGGTTCGGGATCAGCGCACCCGGCGCAAGACGATGTTCGTTGTCGTTCTCGGGGCGCTTCTGCTTGTCTTCGCTGGCTCCACTTTCTTGCAGGCTCCGCTCGATCCTCACGAGCACCTGCTCTGGTTTATTTTGTACTGGCTGGCTTGCGCCTGGCTGACGCTGCTGGCCATTCTGCTCGCGCTTTTCGATTTGTTGATGGTACGAGCTGATGGGCGTGCGCGTGCGGAGCGACTGCGCACGCCAATGGAAG
>DASYVG010000367.1:0-1881 GCA_035937255.1 Chthoniobacterales bacterium
CGCTAAGGGCGAAGTGCGTCTGTGCGGAGCAATCATAATCGTGGATGAAACAACCGGACGTGCGCTCGCCATCCAGCGTTTAAACGAGGTGCTCGCGCGACCAGAGGACGTGCCGCCTGTCGTTTCACCAATGGAGCGTTAACGATGAATCGGCGCGGTTCGCGGAATTTTACGTCCACCACCCCACCGCAGAACCGAACGACTATTACGTCGTATGAAAAAGCACCTGATCATTTGCGGCACTTTCCTCGCCTTAGGCATGGCGCGGCCATCGTTCGCCCAGAACGAACAAGCTGACGCCCAGTTTGCCCGCGCAGGAATCGAAGCGGCCAAGGCGAAGAATTGGGATAAGGCGATCGACAATCTGCGCAAAGCGGTCGCGGCGCATCCCAACGATAAAAACAATTCCTTCAACCTCGCGCTTGCTTACCAGCAACGCGGCATCGAGCGGGTTCAGGCAAAGAAGTATGATGAGGGAATCGCGGATCTTTCCGAGTCGCTGAAACTCAACGCCGAGAACATCACCGCGCACCGATTTCGCGCCTTTGCGCTCCTGGCCAAAGCCGATTACGAACACGCGCTGCAGGATTACGACGCTGTCCTCGAGCACAATCACAACGATGTCGAGGCGCTGGATCGCCGCGCTTTCGTGCACACGCAGTTGAAGCAAAACGACCAGGCGTTGGCTGATTACACTGCGCTGGTGAACGAGAAGCCGCGCGATGTGCGGGGTTATCTCGGGCGGAGCTACCTCTACGAAGTCAACGGCAAGAATGAACTCGCCATGGCAGACGTGAACAAAATCCTGCAGATCCAGCCGCAAAACGAAGACGCGCAAAACCGCAAGAAACGTCTCGAAACCGCCGCCAAACGCGCGACGACGCAGCCTGGGGGTAATCCCGCCGCACAGCCGGCCGCGCCACCGCCGGCTGCTTCACCTCACTAGAAATTCGCGCAGAGCGCGCGGTGAGGCCGTGCGGACGCGCCTCAACTCTCCACGGCGCTGTTTTCCATCTCGGCCTCGTCGACATCGTCCTCCACCTTCGAAAAGCGGCGCTTCCGGCGCGCAGCTGGAAGAGGTGAGAGAGTCATGGTGACATTGCGCCCAGCGATCTTCGGTTCCATCTCGACCTGAGACATGCCGGCCAGATCGTCACGCACCTTATGCATGAGTTCCATCCCGAATTCCTGGTGCGCCATTTCCCGGCCGCGGAACTGCAACTGCACGCGTACCTTGTTTCCTTTATCGAGGAACTGTTCGCCGTGTCGAATTTTCGTCAGGTAATCGTGATCATCGATATTCACGCGGAACTTGATCTCCTTGAGCTTCGTTCCGGAGCTTTTCTTATCCTTTTCCTGTTTCGAAATGTCGTAACGAAACTTGCCGAAGTCGACAATCTTGCAGACTGGCGGATTGGCCGTCGGCGCAACTTCCACCAGATCCAACCCGATAGATTGCGCTTTGCGGAGCGCGTCGGACAGTTTCATCACGCCGAGTTGCTCAGCGGTCGTTCCGATGATGACCCGGACTTCGCGAGCGCGAATCCGGCCGTTTACACGAATTTGTGGTTGCAGTTTAAATCAAGCTCCAGGCCGGCGAAGTGGGAAGTGCACCGCGACGCCGTAATTTTTCACTCGCAACTTTCCTTGCACTTCATCATCACCACGGCTGCGAGAACCGGGGAGACAGACTCGCGGTACGCGCGAGTCGAAGGAAGTTGAAAGCAACATTTCCTCTCTGGCAAGATGAATCTCACTTCGTTTTCCGCCGCAGGTTAGGAAGCCGGGGGCGCGCCGAAATGCGCGGCGTGCGCTTCGTAAGCGGAAATGTCGTCCAGCATCGTATCCAGAGTCGCAATCAGCGGCGGGAGAGTCGCGAAA
>DASYVG010000368.1:0-2609 GCA_035937255.1 Chthoniobacterales bacterium
GAAGCCGTGATCACAGGTCTCGCGTTTCTCTCGGGGGAAGAACTGGTCGCGCGCCGCGAGAACCTGGAGACGTGGTCGCAAATCTGTCTCGATTCCCTCCCGCGCCTATTGCGCTGAGAGGCGCCAGCCGCGCGGCACTAGCCGGCAGAGCAGAAACGCGTTGGAAATCTCAGGCGTTCAGTAGCCGAAACCGATGCCTTTAACGACCTCGCCGTCCCGAATCAGGACGCCATGTTTCTGCATCCCGGTATATGAGCCGAATCGATTGCGCGAGTTCACCTTGAAATCTACACGATAACCGTGCAGCACCTTCCCATCCATGGCTGGCAAGTCCGCCGCCGTCGGCGCGGTCAGCCACTCGATTTTTGCGCTGCTCGCATCGAGAAGCTGTGTCTCCAGCCAGCGCAGGGTGACGTCTTTATAATCGGCCGGGAATTTACCGTAGACGGCAGCGTCAGCGGGCGCACTCGGCGGGACGGCCGCGGGACTCTGCGCGCTCATGTTTGAGATGCTTAAAATAATGCTCGCGAGCCCGAGGAATGAGAATCTCAGCCAACCCATTTTCAAAGTCATAACAAAAGGCCTCCGCCGAGTCGAACGTTCCTGTGGTTGAGGGATTACGCAATCTTCAAGCTTCTATCGCACACGGCGATGAATGTAATGATGTGGAATGGCGCCGGATTACCTCACGCAGAACCCGTTCGCGGTGCTCTCATTGATCGCCGCCCCGGCGGTATTAACCAATGCCAGCTCCGTCCTGGCGCTGAGCACGAGTAATCGTTTTCTCAGGGCCGGCGAACGCATGCGAGCGCTGGCCGCGCAGCTGCATTCCAGCCCGGACGAACGGGAAAAGCGGTTGCTGTTGACGCAAGTCTCGCGTGTCGAACGCCAGGCGCTGCTGCTTCTGACAGCTTTGCGCGGCGCCTATGTCGCGCTCGGCGCGTTCGCGGCCGCAAGTCTGGTGTCGATTGTTGGAGCCGCGTTGTCCTCGACCACGTACGTTCGTGCATCTCAGGTAACGGTCGCGCTCGCGATGCTGGTCGGCTTCGCCGGCGTGGGAGGATTAGTGGCTGCCTGCCTCAATCTTTTTCGCGCCACGCGCCTTTCGCTCCTCAACATTTCCGAGGAAGCAGCGCTGATTCGTCAGCGCGAGAGCGAGCGAGAGAGACGCGCGAACAACTAGCGCTACGGTCGTTCGTCGATCGGAATGACTTTTTTCCCGACCGGCTCGCCCACGTATTCACTCAAAGGCCGGTAGAGACGGTTGTCTTCGAGTTGTTCCAAAACGTGCGCACACCAGCCCGAGCAGCGGGCGATCGCGAACACCGGAGTGAAAAGATCCGTCGGAATGCCTAACGAATGATAAACCGTCGCGGAATAGAAATCGACGTTGGCATTCAAATTCTTCCGTTCCTTCATCAGCTGCGCAATCCGTTCCGACATCCGAATCCATTTCGGTTCCCCGAGTTTTTCGCTCAGCTTCACTGCCATGGCGCGCAGGTGCGGCGCGCGCGGGTCCAGCGTCTTGTAAACGCGGTGCCCGATACCCATGATTTTCTTCTTCTGCGCGAGTTGCGCTTCGATGTAGGCGTCGACTTTTTCTTCGGTGCCGATTTCCTCCAGCATGTGAATGACGCCTTCGTTCGCGCCACCGTGCAGCGGTCCTTTCAACGTTCCGATCGCAGAGGTAATGGCCGAGTAGAAGTCCGTCAGCGTGGAAATTGTGACTCGGGCGCTGAACGTCGATGCGTTCATCCCATGATCGGCGTGCAAGACAAACGCCACATCGAGGGTGTCCGATGCCTCTTTTGCTTGCGGCTCGCCGCACATTAAATAGAGGAAGTGCTGCGCCTCGGTCAGATCGTCGCGCACTGGCGGCAACGACTTGCCGTGGCGCGCGCGATGGAAGTACGCCGCGATTACTCCCATCTTCGCCGTGATGCTGCGCGCCCGCCTTTCGTTGATTTCGCGGGTCGCTTCCTGATCCATTTCAGAGTCGTAGAGCCCGAGCATGGAAACTGCCGTGCGCATGACGTCCATGGGACCGGCCGTTTTCGGCGCCGCCTTGATGAAGTCCACCACTGGTCCAGGCAGCTCACGTTCGGCGCGCGTGGCACGGGAAAACGCGTCCAGTTCACGACGGTTCGGGAGCTTATTCTTCCACAAGAGGTAGACCACTTCCTTGTAACTCACCTTCCCGGCGAGCTCGTTGATGTCGTAGCCGGCGTAGATCAGCTGCCCTTTGTCGCCAATGACGTCGCTCAGTCGCGTGGAATTCGCGACGATCCCTTCCAGTCCTTTTGAGGTTATCGGCATAATTCTATCGGCGCTCCTTCATCCGCTGGAGGAGCGTGTCGGCCATTGTCGCAGGTGTATCGGCGACTGCAATTCCGGCAGCATGCAACGCTTCGATTTTTCCGGCCGCGGTGCCTTTGCCGCCTGAAACAATCGCACCGGCATGGCCCATGCGCCGGCCCGGCGGAGCCGTCCCACCCGCGATAAATGCTGCCACCGGTTTCCGGCAGTTTTGTTGAATCCACTCTGCCGCCTCTTCTTCCGCCGATCCGCCGATTTCGCCGATCAAAATCATCGCCTCGGTTTCTGGGTCG
>DASYVG010000369.1:0-1693 GCA_035937255.1 Chthoniobacterales bacterium
TTCCGATTGCATCTAATGATGGGGCGAGACTCCGTCGAGCCTAGCGCCCTGTATCACTTGAATGGAAAGCAGCCCGAGCGGCGTTCTGGGGAGCGCACGCGACTCGCCGAAACCAACTTGGCACGGTGCGGGCGGGATCGCGCTCCTGGGAAGAAAAGTTCGCGACCCCGAAAGCTTTCGGGGTCGCCAGCACGCGACTCGCGTGCGCTCCCCAGAGGCGCGCTTTCGCGTGATAGTTCCTATATGAGTAAAAGACACAGGACATTGGCCTATATGTGGAGCAAACGGCTTGACTTCAAGACAGCCGCCGCAATAGCCTGCGCGCCTGATGAGCTTGACGGTTACACCGCGCACGAACGCATTCGCGTTTGCTCCCGGCTGTCCGTTTAGTCTGCGTTCGTTCGGCACGCCGTCTCCGGCGGAGCTCGGACGGACGCGGTAAATCGCGCCGCCTTGCGCTGCGCATTTCCGTTCCCCCGCCATGTCTGATCCTCTTGCCTCACTTCGGACCCGTCTTGACGCCCTCGATCGGCGTTTGATCGATACGCTGGCCGAACGTCAGCGCGTCGTCACCGAAGTGGCCGCGCTCAAAGCGGATCCCGCGCTTCCGTTGCGGGATGTGGAGCGTGAACGCGAGTTGCTGTCACGGGTCTCCGGGCTCGCCGGCGCGCAGGGGCTGGACAGTTATTTTGTTGAATCGCTTTACCGTCGGATTCTCGAACACTCGGTTCGGTTTCAAGCGGCCCGCCAAAGCAATGACGCAGGCGGCGCTGGCCTGGTCGTCGCGTATCAAGGAGTCGAGGGCTCCTACAGTCACACGGCCGCGCGCAGCCACTTCGCCGCCGTCCAGGGCGAAGTGCAATATCACGGTTATCGATCGTTCGCGGCGGCGCTCGAGGCGGTGACATGCGGGGACGCGGAAGTGGCCTTCCTGCCGATCGAGAATTCTCTCACGGGCTCGATTACGGAAACGTATGATTTGCTCAGTCAGGCGAATCTGCACCTGGTCGGCGAAGAGGTGCATCCCGTGCAGCATTGTTTGCTCGCGCTCAAGCCGGTGCCGCTCGGATTGATTCGCCGGATCGGCTCACATCCGCAAGCGCTCGCCCAATGCAGGACGTTTCTGGAGGCGCTGCAAGATTGCCGGGTGGAAATCGAGGACGACACCGCCAGCGCGGCCATGCTCGTGGCGGAATCGGGCGATCTTTCCCGCGGCGCGATCGCGAGCGAAGAGGCGGCCGCGCACTATGGCTTGCACGTGATCAAGCGCAACATTGCCAACCAAAAAGAAAATTACACGCGTTTCGTGGTGGTGGCGCGCGAAGCGCGGTCCGCGGATCACCGTCTTCCGCATAAGACATCGCTTTTATTGACCACTGCGCACGAGCAAGGCGCGCTCGCCCGTTGCCTGGATGCGCTCGCGCAGCACGGCGTCAACCTGACGAAACTCGAGTCGCGACCGAGTTCAGAGCGGCCGTGGCAATATCTTTTTTATCTGGATCACGAGGGCGGTTTGCACGAGCCACAAGTCGATCTGGCGCTGCGCGAGCTAACCAGACACGCCCAGGCCGTGCGCATTCTTGGCAGCTACCCACGAAGCGGAACGGCTCCGCTGGCCGGGAAAGAAGAAGCGAGCGCACCGAGCGGTGAAAGCACAACGACGGTTCCAGCCGCGGAGATTTCAAAGGCTCCG
>DASYVG010000370.1:0-1524 GCA_035937255.1 Chthoniobacterales bacterium
TTCGGATTTTCCCGTGCGGTAAACGCGGTCGAGCAACGTCACGCATTGGTCCTTCTCCGGCAGCAGTTCGTAGAACGGTTTTCCGACGAGTTGTTCCATCGGTTTATCCATCAGGCGGCAGAAGGCGGGATTGCCATAGCGCACGATGTGCGTGGCTCCTTCCACTGTGGCCATCGGCAAAGGCGCGTGCTCCGTGATGGCGAGGCAGAGGCTCGACAGGTCGGGCGGCTGATGCGCTGATGTTAGTTCCGCCTTCACAAATTACTTACGAAAGATTTTGTTTTACAGGTTTTGAAACTCCCTCTACTTCTTCGCCTTCGGTTCCGGCGCGGCTTCTTCTTCTTGCGCCTGGCGCGGGCCGGTTCGCCGGGGGATTCCTGTGGTCAGCCCGTCGTAGTCCGTGGATCGCGGGTGGATGACGACCACGCCTTTGTCCGTGATGACATATTCGCGGATGTCCTTGCTGTGATTGCCGCCGCGCATTTTGATGACGGCCATCACCTTGCGAAGCTGGCCGTCAATTTCCACATAACGCATCCGGATAATGTCATCGGTCAGGAACGAGATCGTGTAATGGCTAAAGGAAAACCCGGTAAATGTATCCTCCACTTCGACCGTGCTGAGAATCGTGACCCCGGCGCCCGTCAACGCCACGATCAGCCGGTAGAGCGACTCGCGAAAGTCCTCGCGGAATCCCGGCGCCAGCGCCATCTCGAGACTGACCAGCGAATCGATCACCAGCCGTTTCGCGCCGACCCTTCTGACGGCATCGAGAATCTCCTGCATGGTTTCATCCACCGAAAGGTCGAGCGGACGAAGGTAAATGATTTCCAGTTTTCCCTTTTGCAGCGGCGTTTTTAAATTCAAGCCAAAACTGTCGGCGCGATCCGTGTAGCCTTTCGGGCGTTCTTCGAAGATCGCCATGATTCCCGGTTCTCCATTGCGCAGTCCCGCGGCGATAAATTGCGTGGCCAGCGCCGTTTTGCCCGTCCCCGAGGGCCCCGCGATGAGCAGACTGTCGCCTTCGAGAGGGCCCCCGCCCATCATCTTGTCCAAATCCGGAACGCCCATGGAAAGCCGCCGGCGCCGCGCCGGGTTGCTCTTTCTGCGGTCGAAGCCCAAGGTGCGCGAGAAGGCTTGCAAGCCGGCGTCGCTGATGCGCACGGTGTGCAATCCCGGCACCGAGTCCTGCCCGCGCACTTTCAGGATTTGCAATTTTCGCACCACGGAATTCCGCTCCACCTTCTGCGAAAGCCAGAAGAGACCATCGGCGATGGTGAAGAGCGGATTGCCCTGGGTCTCTTCCTCGCCGTATTCGCCGACCAGAAACGTGGTGGCTTCCCAACTGGTGAGGAACTGGGTGAGTTGCGCATTGAACGACTGCATCTCCATTTCGTCCGCGGTGGCCAGCGCTTTGCGCATCACGGTGCGAAAGGAATCCACCACCACGATGCCCGGATTGACCGCCGTGACCTGCTTGATGATTTCAGCGAGGACCGCGTTCAAATCCTGATTCAACACCAG
>DASYVG010000371.1:0-2303 GCA_035937255.1 Chthoniobacterales bacterium
CACGTCGGCTTTGATCCTCGAATAAGGAACAAACATCTCCGGCTTTTGCGCAGCCGCCGCATTGCGCACACGCGTAAGCAAGTCGGCAATAGGATCTGTAACGGTGCTCATGAAAAATCAGGTCGCTTGGGTAACGGCGGGCTTCTTGACCCGGTCGCTGAACGGCATTCCCATTTCGCTCAATAGCGATTTGGCTTCTTCGTTCGTCCGCGCGGTGGTGACGATCGTAACATCAAATCCGATGTTGCGCTTGATTTTATCGAGTTCGACCTCCGGAAAAATCGATTGGTCGGAGACGCCCAGGGTGTAATTACCGTGGCCATCAAACGCTTTCGGCGAGACGCCACGGAAGTCCCGGATGCGTGGGAGCGCCGCTTTGATCAGGCGCTCCAGAAATTCGTACATATGCGCGCCGCGCAAAGTCACTTTCGCACCAATCGCCTGCTCCGCCCGCAGCTTGAAGTTCGCGATGCTCTTTTTCGCCCGCGTCTCGGCTGGCTTCTGCCCGGTGATCAACGCCAGTTCTGCTTTCGCGTCTTCCAACGCCTGCTTCACGTCGGATTGCGACCCGACCGACGTGTTAATGACCACCTTCTCGACGCGCGGAATCTGATGCAGATTCTTGTAACCACGCTGTTTCTGCAGCGCCGGCACCACGCGCTCTTTGTATTCTTTATAAAATTCGTTTTCCATCACTCCGCTTTCTCAACTTTTTTCTTCTTCTTCGGCGCGGCGTCCTTGCCGGCTTTCGCTTCCTTCTTCTCGCGCTTTTTCGACTGCTTCTCGCCGCGCTCAAGGACCTTTACATTCGAAATGTGAATCGGCCCTTCGCGCTCCGCGATTTTGCCCTGTGGATTGTCCTGCGACTTTCGCAGATGGCGCTTGATCATGCGCACCCCCTCGATCAGGACGCGCTGCTTGCGCGCGACAACTTCGAGGACCTTGCCCGAGGAGCCTTTGAAGTTCCCGGAGATGACCTCGACCTGGTCGCCCTTTTTGACGTGCAGCTTGATCCGATTCATAAAACTTCCGGAGCGAGCGACACGATTTTCATGAAGTTCCGCTCGCGCAATTCACGCGCGACCGGCCCGAAAATACGAGTGCCACGCGGGTTCAAATCCTTATCGATCACGACGATGGCGTTGTTGTCGAAACGCAAGACCGAACCATCCTTGCGCTTAATCGGTTGACGGGTCCGCACCAGCACCGCGCGGATTACTTCGCCCTTCTTCACCGTTCCGTTCGGACTTGCCTCTTTCACGTTGGCCGAGATTACGTCTCCGATCCGGGCAATCCGGCTGGTCCCCTTTCCGATCACGCCGATCATCGTCGCCATGCGCGCGCCGCTGTTGTCGGCAACATCAAGTCTGGATCTGATCTGGACCATAATTCTCCTCCGGCGCGACTACTTCTGGACGACTTCGACGAGGCGCCACCGCTTCAGCTTGCTGAGCGGACGCGTTTCCATGATACGAACCGTGTCGCCTTGCTTGGCTTTGTTCTGTTCGTCGTGGGCGTAAAATTTTTTCTGCTGCTTCACAATTTTGCCGAACTTCGCGTGCGGCACGCGTGTTATCGTGCGGACCACAATCGTCTTGTTCATCCCGCTGGAGATGACCTCGCCCGTCCGCGTTTTGCGTGACCCACGTTTGTCCGTCAGGGACGCAATCTGAGTCGATTCCTTCTGAGTTTCGTCAGCCATATTACTTCTTTCCGATCTTCGTCGCCCGTTGCGAGAGCACCGTTTCAATTTGCGCTACTTGCCGCCGCAGCAAACGCAACCGGCTCGGCTGTTCCAGCTGACCGCTCTGCTGTTGCAGACGCAGGTGCAAACTTTCCTGCCGCAGATCGCGCTTTTTCGTCTGCAACTCGTCGGAACTCATTTCTGAGACTTCTTTAAACTTCATGATTCGTTAGGCGGCCGCCACGTGATGGCGGGTCAAAAACTTTGTCCGCACCGGCAGCTTATCGGCGGCCAGTCGCAACGATTCGCGCGCGACCGATTCCGTCACGCCGTCCAGCTCGAATAAAATATTGCCCGGTTTGACCGTCGCCACCCAATATTCCGGCTGGCCCTTGCCTTTGCCCATGCGGGTCTCCGGCGGACGCGACGTGACTGACTTGTCGGGGAAAATCCGGATCCAAAGTTTGCCTTTGCGCTTCATGTTACGGGTCAACGCCACACGCGCGGCCTCGATCTGCGTGTTCGTGATCCAGGCGCGCTCGAGGGTCTGCAAACCGAATTCGCCAAAGTCGATCCGGAGATTGCGCGAAGCCATGCCCTTGCGGCTTCCCCGCTGGGT
>DASYVG010000372.1:0-2777 GCA_035937255.1 Chthoniobacterales bacterium
CGGCGTAATCTGGCAGCACGTTCATTACATCGTCGGACTGCAGCGACTTGGTCATGACGTTTACTACATCGAGGATTCGGCGCGCTTGCCCTACAATCCCGCGACCTTCGAGATCAACAACGAATACGATTTCGCGGCCACGACCCTGGCGCGACTCGCGCGTGAATTTGGATTCGAGCGGCGCTGGGCCTTCTGCGCCCGCTACCTGCCCGGAAATCCAACGGCTGGCTTGCCGCTCAATCGTATCCGGCTGCTCTATCGGGAGGCCGATGCCATTTTGAACGTGTGCGGCGCGCAGGAACTGAACGAAGATTTGCGCACGAGCGACCGGATCATTTACATCGAGAGCGATCCGGGCGTGGAGCAGATCAAGGTGGATCAGAAAAATCGTAGCACGATCCGTTATCTCCGCCGCCACCATGCTCTCTTCACCTTTGGCGAAAATGTTGGAACGACAGAGTTCCCGGTCCCGCTCCACCGCATTCGCTGGCTTCCGACGCGGCAGCCTGTCGTGACCGATTTATGGCGCACGAACCGCGGGCCCGCCGCGGCGGCCGTCCTTACCTCCGTCGCAAACTGGTCCACCAGCGGTTTGAAAGATATCTCGTGGCGCGGCCAGAAATATTTATGGAGCAAATCACGTGAGTTCCTGCGCTTCGTCGCCGCGCCGAAAAAATGCGGAGAGGCGTTCGAGCTCGCCACCGACATCAAAGAGGCCGCCACGCGGGCGAGATTCGCGCGCCAGGGATGGCGCTTCCGCGCGCCCCATGATCTCAGCGCCGATTACTGGCTCTATCGTGATTACATCCGCCGGTCGAAAGGAGAATTCACCGTTGCCAAAGATCAGTACGTTCGCCTTAAAACCGGCTGGTTCAGTGATCGGAGCGTGTGCTATCTGGCGGCGGGACGGCCCGTGATCATGCAAGAGACCGGCTTCTCCGCGCGTTATGGAAACTGCGGCGGCCTTTTCGGCTTTGAATCGTTAGGCGAAATTGTCGATGCGGTGCGCATGATCAATGCGAACTATGCCTACCATGCGCGTGCGGCGCGCGCGCTTGCGCGGGAGGTCTTCGAAGCCGATAAGGTCCTTGCCTCTCTGCTGCAACGCGCAGGAGTTTGAACGCGATGGACGACGGATTTTATCAAGCAGCCTCGGAACGACCGCATCCGCGGCGCAGCCGTGCCATCCTCAAAGCCCACCCCGCGGTGCGCGAACTTTTCGGCCGGAATCCGATGACGGCTGTCATCACCGCGTGCGTCGTTGTTTCGCAAACCGCGCTCGCCTGCACCTTTGGAAAGCTGGGCTGGGGCTACTGGTGGCTTAGCTTGATCGTCGCTTACTGCCTCGGCGCCTTCGCCAATCACTCCATGTACGTCGTCATTCACGACGCCATCCATAACCTGGTCTTTCGCAACAGAACGCTGAACAGATTTGTCGCGATCGCGGCCGATTTACCTAATATCGCGCCCGGAGCGGTCGGCTTCGGCATTTACCATTTGAAGCATCACAGTCATCTCGGCGATTACGAGTGGGACGCCGATCTCGCGAACCAGTGGGAGGCCCGGCTCGTCGGGGACAAGTGGTACCGAAAAGCGCTCTGGCTGCTTCTGTTTCCTTTTTTTCAGCTGACGCGCCCACCGCGCCTGAAGGCGATCACGATGCGGGATCGCTGGGTTTTAATCAACGCCCTCTGCGCCCTTGCCTACGACCTGACTGTGATTCACTTCTGCGGCTGGCCGGGCTTCGCTTACCTCGCGTTTTCTTTCTTCTTCTCGATCGGGCTGCATCCTGTCGGTGCCCGCTGGATTCAAGAGCACTACACGCTCGAGCCCGACCAGGAGACGTTCAGTTACTACGGCCCGATCAACGCGATCGCTCTAAATATCGGATTTCATAACGAGCACCACGATTTCCCTGCCATTCCCTGGAACAGACTTCCGCAACTGCGCGCGCTCGCTCCTGAGTTTTACGACACGCTCCGTTGCCACACCTCGTGGAGCCGGCTGCTCTTTCAGTTCCTGTTCGACAAACGCTACACGCTGTTTGCGCGGGTCCAGCGAGCGCCGCTTCCTTCCTGATTCTCGAAGGACCATTTGCTTTGGACCGTGCCGAAGTGGGTCGTGTCCGAACCGTAAACTCAAGTTGGATTATTGCGGAGCGTCTCAGATGTCCTGTGTTCGGACGAGCCCTTGCCGGCTATTCCATAAGCCTCTCGCCGGAAGCGCTGCGCAGGTAATTCCGCTCGATCGGGCGCCCGCTAGCGCTTCTTTCTTGGCGGTGGCGTCGCCTTGCCGCTAAAAACCTTCTTGAGCGTGTTGCCGATTTTGTCGAGAGCCGATTCCGGCGGCGTTGGTTTCGGCGCGGAACGGGAGCGGCTGCGCGTCGCGCGCATCTGGAAGGATGCTTTCACCGCGGTGTCCTTTAAGACCGACACCTTCTGCGTCCTCTCCGTCAGATCAGGGAAATGCGCGCTCAACTGGTGCTCGCCCGCCGGTAAATCGAGCACGAGCGGCGTTTTGCCTAACGAGTGCTCATTCTCAAAGATTTCGGCCCCATCCGGATTGCTCGTGAGGACGGCCCTGCCGCTTGGGAAAGTGCGTGTCAGGGGCGGCATCTCGCCAGGCTGAGGATGAATCTCAGCTCCTCCGCCTGGTTCAACTGTGGCCGAGCCACGCGGAACTTCCGTTGCATACGCAAACGCCGGCGGTGGCAGCACCTCCAGCGCTTGCCGGCGGCTCTCCGCCGTCGAGCTGTGCGACGCGCCGCCGGCGTGATT